>CAZNXD010000018.1:12386-13370 GCA_964576935.1 uncultured Pirellulales bacterium
TTGGGCTCATTCGCCGCTCTTGCAGATATCATCAGCTCTGACGAAAACAAAAATATTGTCGTCGCCGGCCATAGCGAGCTGCTCGACTGTAAAAACAGCATTGTCGTCACCGAAGAAAATCATCACCTCATCGCCGGTATCGGCCTAAAGAATATGGTCATTGCCCACAGCAACGACGCCACCTTGATTTGTCCTATAGATGAGGCCCAGCGACTCAAGGAGCTGCTCGAGCTGATTGAGAAACATACCGAAGATAAATTCCTCTAACCTGTAAACCATGAAATATCTCGCCATTGATTACGGCCAAAAACGCACCGGCCTGGCCCTCTGCGACCCGGACGAAACCATCTGTTCGCCGCTGGCCGTGCTCGAAACCGAAAAGAACCTCCTCCACAAAATCTGCAAAACAATCGAAGCTGAAAAAATCGAAGCCGTGGTCGTGGGCCTGCCGCTTAATATGGACGGCACAAAAGGCGCCCAGGCTAAAGTTGCCGAAAAGTTCGCCGATGAGCTCAAAAAGCAAATCGATGTTCCGCTCCACTTTTGCGATGAAAGGTTAAGCTCCTTCGCCGCCCAAGAGAAATTCGCCGCCGCTGATATTAAAGGCTCAAAAAAGAAAAAGCCGCTCGACGCTGTCGCCGCCGCTGAAATCCTCCAAACCTTCCTCGATGCAAAAAAGCAGAATGGAAAGTGAGTATAACTATGCCCGCAAAAGAAAGAAAAGTCGTAGTTATAGGGGCCGGCTCGGTCGGAACCGCTTATATTTACGCTCTTCTGCCCAGCGGCTTGGCCGGTCGGATTGTCCTGATTGACAAAGACCAGAATCGCGCTAAAGGCGAAGCACTTGACCTTTCGCACGGCCTGCCCTTTATACCTCCAGTCGAAATTATCGCAGGCGATTATGATGACTGCACCGATGCCGACCTTATCGTTGTCACCGCCGGCGCCAAACAGCAAAGCGGCCAGACACGCCTCGAGCTTATT
>CAZNXD010000019.1:0-13040 GCA_964576935.1 uncultured Pirellulales bacterium
AACTGTTAAAGATTATAGAGGATGTCGGGGAGTTGCCTCGTGGAGGAATGAAGGTTCGCCAGCTTCATTTCGGCAAAACCAAAGTAGTAACAGATCTACTGCAACCTGAAGGATATCAAATAGGCTCAGCTGAGGAAGAATGGTTTCCTCCTACACTCCACAGAAAATTTCTTAAGCGACTGGCCGAACAAAACGCTGCGGAAAGGCGCCAAAAGTTAGCCCAGGAAAAGCAAGAACGAGAGAGTGGACTGGAAAGGGCTCGCTCAAGTCGGAGCGAGCGAAGACGTTCAACTACGGTCGAGAGCAACCCTGGGGGCGGGGGCGGATTTAATCCGTCAGTGGGCGGCGGGGCAAGCAGAGGTTCCAGCTCGAGATCTTCACGAAGCCGTGATCGTTCGGACAGGGACAGACGCAAAGAAAGAGAGCTGGCCAGAACCAGAGAACGCAAAGAGCAAGAGACAGTCGATGACGTATACAAAGAATTTGAAGAACTGAAAATAGACGACGAGACGGACTTTGGGAATATGGAGCAAGACCTGCTCTTCTGGGCACACGATGATACAGTAGCGCCCGGCAAGACTTATCGTTATAGAATTCGGATTGGTTTTTTCAATACGCTGGCAGGATCTAACAGATTCAAACAGGGCAGTGAACACTTCAAGGATAAAGTTATCCTATGGAGCAGCTTCTCCGAGACCAAGCCGCTTGAGATACCATCGCGTCTTTATTTTTTCCCAACAGGCATCCAGGAAGCAGCCAATATCGTCAAAGTTGAGGTTGCAAAATACGCAATGGGGTACTGGTATAGCAACGAGTTTGCGGTGGAACAAGGTGAGGCGATAGGCAAAGTCGTCGACCAAAAACCCACCGAAGAGGAACAAGAAAATAATATCGTTGTACCTGAGCAAGTGGATTACACCACCGGCGCGATGCTAATCGACGCAATTCCCGTCGACGACTGGGATGGGGGCAGGACATTGCGGCCGCGACAATATTTCAATATGTACTACAGCTATGATAGTATGGATATGGAAAGCATTCCCATCGAACAACGGTACTGGGCATCAAATACGCAAAACATGTACAACGAGATAAGAAATTCGATGAAACAGCCTAAACAACCATTTCGGGCGTGGGGCGGACAAATCCAAGGACGTGAGCCCGGCTTTACTCAGCCAGGAGGAGGATTCAATCCGAGAGGACCTGGGGGAGGATTCAATCCAACCGGACCGCCTGGAGGAGGATTCAATCCGAGAGGACCCGGGTCGCGACGATAATCGGCTTCCAATTACGAATCGTTTATACCGCGAGCGCTGATTCCACAGATAACAGTTTAATCTTAGGTGGAAACCGGTCTATGGAATTATCAAATGTGACTGTCAACTCACGCTGAGAACCGGGAATCAAATCCACAAAGTTATCGCTTAGTTTCGCGCAGCCTTCGATTTCAACTCTTACGTCTTTTGCAAGATTAGCTGAAGTCAGCTTCAGTCGAGCCTCGGTCGGACTGAGCCTCGAAAGCTCAGTGGTAATATCAGCAACGGGCCAATCAATATACTTATCCGGCAATAAGAAAAACAGATTTTCAGCCAGTACCACGCCGTCTTTTTCAACAAGTAAATGTAATGCTGATTTCTCCGGATGGGGGCATGAAATAATGCTTTGAGGTATCTTTACAGGACGTGAGGCCGAGAACGGCGCGACCGATACAGGCAATTGCACCCGGTCAAGTAATTTACCGCTTAAATCAATCAAACTACAGGATATTTGTACAGTTAGAGACTCAACTGTATCATTGACAATGACGACATTGAGGGATTTTAACTGAGGAGCAGAGCCAACTTTCGTATCATCAAGCTCAGGCACGGCGGCTATTAACAATTCTGCAAAGAAACGTTTTGCATAATAGTATAAGGCTTTCGGTCTTTTCAGATAGTCGATGGCTGACCAGCTTATAGCCGGGCAGCAGTCATTGAACTGCCAGAACAGGGCTCCGCTGTTAACTGAGCGGTGAGCCCTCAAGAATTCGACGTATGTTCTTATTGCTCTGGCTTGTGTAAGCTGCGCCAGATAAACGAAGTGGTCGAGACATCCGGCGGTGCCGAATAAATCGCCAAGGTAGCGATAGAGACGACCGTTGCCGTCTATCTGATAGTTATGTTTTTCCAGAAGTCGACTTGCAACTCGGCGATGAGTCGGTGGTCATAATCGGGCAATTGTCTCTATGACTGGTTGAGCCTGGAATCCGAACTCGGAAACGAACCTTGGGACAGGCCCGGCTGAATTCGCATATTGCCAAACCGGTTTATGGCCCGACCAGACGTCCCAGTTATGTACAGTGCCGGAGTGCGGGTCGTTCGGGTCCTCAGATGAAGACAGCGGTGTAGTAGGGATATAAGGACGGTCCGGGTCAAGCTCGTTAAGCAGCTCAGGCAGGAGCTTGTGATAAATGCGCTTGCCGTGGAATTTTTTGCCTTTGCCGAAAGAGCCTGCATGGTACATCCAGTCAATTTCGTTATTACCGCACCAAATAATTATGCAGGGATGGTTACGAAGCCCGGATACAGCAGTATTGACTTCGGTGCGTATCTTATCGAGAAACCACTGATGGTCAGGGTATAGGCCGCAGGCGAACATAAAGTCCTGCCAAACCATTATCCCAAGTTCATCACAAATCTCATAGAAAGCTTCGTTCTCATAATAGCCGCCGCCCCAGATTCGAAGCGTATTCATGTTCGCATCTCTTGCGGCAAGCAAAAGCTTTTCATAATCGTTTCTGGAGAGCGAGCCTGGAAAGATAGTGGCGGGAATCCAATCAGCGCCTTTGGCATACACGGCAGTGCCATTGACTTCGAACTGAAATTTCTCACCATGCTCGTCCGGTAAACGGTTTAACTGTACCGTTCTGATACCGAATTTGGTCTGCATTGTGTCGAGCGTCTGGCCGTTGCACAGCAACTTCAACTCGGCCTGGTATAGGTTCGGCTCGCCGTAACCGGCTGGAAACCATAGAAGCGGATTGTCGATTCGAAAAACGGCTGAACCGCAATTTCCATGAGGTTCAAAAGCTACCTGCTGAATCAGCTTGCCGGAAGGGTCGCAGATGGCGAGCGAACAGGCCAAAGGCACCTTTAAGACTGTGTCCAGCTCTGCCGCTACTCTGATATCCGCATAACTTTCTTCGCAATAGACTGTACGAATGTGCAGGTGCTTTATTGCAGCTTTGTCTATTGCTTCAAGGCGAACCGGCCGCCAGATACCACAGCCGGGAAGGGCCGGGCACCAATCCCAGCCGAATTGATATTGTGCTTTTCTCAAAAAGACTCGGTGAGGATTGAGAAAATCCGCATCGGTGAAGCTGCTGTAGCGATGCATCAGCTTTTTTGCATGGTCTTCGGCGGGGTCGAATTTGACCAGCAGAATGTTTTGGCCCGTCTTCAGGTGTGGCATTACGTCGAATCGATGCCGGATGAACATATTGTCGGTTCGGGCAATGAGCTTTTCATTGAGCCAGATACTGGCAACAGTATCGAGCCCTTCGAAGACCAAATCGACCCTGTCGCAATTGAGAAATTCCTCCGTAACATCGAAAACTTTTCTATAAACCCACGGTTTTTCAGAAACCCAGGCGAAATTTTCGGGATAAGTGTCAATTTCAGTACGGTCTATTTGGCCGGCTTCGATAAGGCTGCTAAAAATCGAGCAGGGAACATTCGTATCAAGCCAGTCTCCATCATCCAGGTCTCGCATGCGGCGAGCTGTGGCGGGATATTCCTTGAATTGCCATTTACCGGTCAAATCCAAAATTGCTTTAGGCATACATAAGTCTCCATTATCAAAAAGTGCCGCGGGCAATTATACGCGGAAAATTCCTGAAAAACATGGTTTTTATGACAAGGGCTTCTTGCAACTGATGCTTTTATGCAGACCTTGAGAATGTTAAATTCTAAATCCGAAGCAATCCAACAGGGAAAGAGCGAGGGAAAACAACCTATAAATAAAAAGGGTGTCGCTATTCACGACACCCTTTGCTTTCTTGTCTGCCTTAGCTCTAAAAAAGACAAAGTCAGAACTTACGCAGCACTTTTCCTTCTTCTAAGCAGCAGTCCACCAAGACTAAGCAGACAAATCGTCGCCGGCTCGGGGACGGGGGTTGAGTGGGCCCAAATCCCACCACCCACAACATCATTTCCGGTTCCTACGTACAACTTATCATTGTAAACCACCTCTACAAAAGCCACATAATTATCAGGGTCTCCAAATCCATCCACGTTCACTTGGGTCCAAGTTGAGTCGCCAGAGCGCCGCCAGACTTCCGCACCGGTAACGTCATTCCATGTTCCTACGCACAGGCGACTTTCACAATTACAACCACAGCCAGTTGGTTGGCCACTACCTGCTAGAGCGAAGTTATTTGAGTCTCCAAATCCATCAACGTTCACCTGCGTCCAGGTTGTGCCACTAGAAGAACTCCAGACTTCCGTACCAGTAACGTAATTATCAGTTCCTGCGTACAGCTTACCATCAGAAGTCCAGATAGGATAGACACCAACATTCGTTGTGTCTCCAAATCCATCCACGTTCACCTGCGTCCAGGTTGTGCCATCGGAAGACCTCCAGACTTGCCCACCGGTAGTGTCATTTCGGGTATTTGCGTAAATATAATCTTCAAAAACACACAGACTATGAGCCCAAACATTGTCTGGATTTCCAAATCCTCCCATGTTCGCCTGTGTCCAGGTTGTGCCATCGGAAGACCTCCAAACTTCTCCACCGGTAACGTAATTTTCGGTTCCTGCATACATATAACCATTGAAGGTTGCCGATGGATAAGCCCAAACATTATTCTGGTTTCCAAATCCATCCATGTTCACCTGGGTCCAATTTTCGCCATCGGAGGTTCTCCACATTTCTCCACCACCAGCTAATTTCCAAGTTCCCACGTACAGCGTATCCTGGAAGACCATTTGTGTACAGGCCCCAGCATTCGTTGGGTCTCCGAATCCATCCACGTTTACCTGGGTCCAGTTTGTACCATCGGAAGTCCTCCAGACTTCCGCACCCGTAAGAAAATTTGTGGTTCCTGCGTATAAGTTGTCCTCAAAAATTACTGTTGGCGTAGTACCAACATTCGTTGAGTCTCCAAATCCACTTATATTTACCTGGGCCCACTCGGCTGCAGCTTTATCTACATTTGCCCCAATACCGACCCACACAACCGCCAAAGCAAAAACTATCCTTTTCATAGTCTTTCTCCTTCTTCAGAAATTAACAAAACTACAATTGCTCTTTCTTTTTTTGTACTTGTGTTTTGTCGCAATCTCGCGATCCGGCGTGTTAGGGCAGTTTGAGCATGCTCATAACCTCCTTTCCTCAAATATTATCAGATTCAGTTAAAGATAGCTGAAGTGATGTGAGGCAAAAGGAATGTGCGTGGAGTTACTGCCGCCAGAGTTATACATCTACAAGCGAAATGCATCTTCCTCTTTCCTCTCAGCTTTCCCCTTACTTTCCCGGAAGTCCATTATGACCGCAAACTTCACCGGTTTTAACGAATATAATACTGCCCGCCCCATTCGAAAAGTCAAGGGATAATTTGCAAAATTCACAGGATTTATACCAACGTTCGGCTATAACTCAAACTGAATATAGTCTTTAACACTCAATAAAAAAATCTGGAAAAATGACTTTTATTTGTAATTTTTCTCTTGACAGTACGTCTTATTAACGGTAACTAACCCTCTTCAAATATGCAAAAGGAGTTTTTGATGGCCCTTATCAGGGATAAAAAGCAGCTAACCATTACAAGCCATAAAACGGCCTGGCTGTTTATGCGCGCTGAGACTGTAAGACCGTGCATGAATATCGTCAACGGGCTTATGGATAAGGAGGCTGCTCCCTAAGAGGACTTGATATATATTTCGAATTTAAAAAGCCTTTCAGGGAGTAACAAGCCTGAAAGGCTTTTTTGTTTGGCGAGATTTTGGAATTTTTAAGAAACGGCTTTGCCTATGCGGGAAAGGTATGCGCTTATGGAAAAGACAAAGCAAACAATCTGGCATGAAGACGATTTATTCTGGGAAACGTTCGGGCCTGAGATGTTCAACGCCGAAAGGCTCCAGTCAGCGTCAACGGAAGTTGACCAGCTGACAGAGCTGCTGAAATTAAAGCAGGAATCGGAGATTCTGGACTTATGCTGCGGCATTGGCAGGCACAGCCTGGCCCTTGCGAGAAAGGGTTTTGCGGTGACAGGCCTTGACCGCACAGAAAGCTACATTGTCCGGGCCCGTCAGCAGGTAAACAATGAGCCTTTGAGCATCAATTTTATAATTGGCGATGTTAGGCGTTTCTGCCAGCTTGATAGCTATGACGCGGTCATCAATATGTTTACGGCTTTCGGCTATTTCGAAGACCAGGCTGATGATATGCGCGTACTGATAAACGCCCACGCTTCGCTTAAAAACGGCGGCAAGCTGCTCATTGATATTATGGGCAAGGAAATTCTCGCCCGGATATACCAGGAGCGTGAATGGCACGAGAGCGATAATGGGATTTTTCTGCGCGAATCGGAAGTGGACTGCGCCTGGTCATGGATCAAGAACCGCTGGCTGCTCATCAAAGACGGTAAAAAGTATGAGCACAAATTTGGACACAGGATTTATTCGGCTGTTGAACTGTCTAACCTGCTTTATAGAGCCGGTTTTAGTCAAGTTGAGGTCTATGGAAGTTTGGATGGCGCGCCTTACGACCATGAGGCGCAGCGATTGGTACTTGTGGCAGTTAAATAAGGAATTAGAATCATGGAAGTAAGAGAATTGACAATCGAAGATTATGAAGCGGTAGTTTCGCTTTGGCGAAGCTGCGAAGGTATCGGTTTACATAGTGATGTTGATTCGAAGCAGTGGGTAGCAATGTATTTACAGAGAAATCCCGGTCTGAGCTTTGTCGCGGTCGAACGCGGCCGGATTATCGGTGCGGTCTTATGCGGCCACGACGGCAAGCGAGGCTATATAAACCATTTAGCGGTTGCGAAAGATTTCCATGGACGCGGTATCGGTACAGTTTTAGAAAAAAGAGTCATTAACAAGTTGCGTAGTATCGGTATTCGCAGGTGTAACGGATTTGTCTTTCGGGACAACCGCCCTGCTATTGAGTTCTACGAGAAGAGCGGCTGGGCTGAAAGGGATGATTTGAAAGTTGTCTCGAAAAGCATTATCCTCTAACAGTATAAGCTGACCTATACGAAAAGACTCCTCTGAAAGGCGCAGTCTTCATGGAATTGGAAGTTAAACAAAAGATATGAAGGCGTATTTTAAAAAATATCACGGTCTTGGGAATGACTATATAGTCATCGATCCGAACACCTTTGGTGGTGAACCGACTGCAGAGCAGATTAGACTTATCTGTGACCGGCACTTCGGCATCGGAGCTGATGGGATGCTGTACGGACCGATTCGGCAAGGTAAGAATCTAAAAGTTCGGATATTTAATCCCGACGGCAGTGAGGCAGAGAAAAGCGGTAACGGTCTGCGAATATTTGCAAAATACCTTTTCGAGAAAGGCTATGCTCGCGAAAAAAGCTTTGATATAGAAACCCTCGGCGGCGTTGTTCGGGCGGAGCTTAAAGATGAATCAGCAGGGCTGATTAAGATTGAAATGGGCAAGGTAATTTTCAATAGCAAACTTATACCTGCAACTGGGTCGGAGCGGGAAATTGTAAATGAGCCGCTCGAAATAGCAGGTGAAATCTACAAGGTAACCTGCTGCTCAATCGGCAATCCTCATTGTGTTATTCCGCTTGAGCAAATCAGCCCGGAAAAAGCAAAGCAACTGGGTCCGCTTGTAGAAAATCACGAAATATTCCCAAATCGCACTAACGTTCAGCTTCTGAAAGTGATTAACAGAAATACGATTTCAATAGAAATTTGGGAACGCGGTGCAGGATACACCTTGGCTTCCGGCAGCAGCTCATGCGCGGCGGCATGCGCTGCTCGGCGGTTAGGACTCGTAGATAACGAAGTCATTGTCAAAATGCCCGGCGGCGAACTATCAATCGCAATTAGTGATGATTACGCCGTTCATATGACCGGGCCGGTCGAAAATGTCTTCGAAGGTTCATTCGGCCCCGACCTTTTCGAAAGATGGGTGAGCTAAAGTCAGCTTTGCACAGCTGGGCCATGCCTTAAAGCAAGTCTTTAACCAGCAAGTAGTTACGAGCAATTTACGGCTCGTAGTACCTAATAATCCATTGCTAACAAGACCTCTTTGTGTTATAAGGTTGAGTTTGGTGGTTTTTGAAAGGATTTGTATGGAAGCAATGAAGCATTCAGAGGCAAATGTAATTCAACTTGATGCGTCACTTAAGTACAAGGTGGCGGATATTTCCCTGGCCGATTTCGGCAGAGCCGAAATGGAGCTGGCTGAGAATGAAATGCCGGGTCTAATGGCGGTGCGCAAAAAGTACGGCAAAGATAAGCCTTTGAAAGGCTTCAAGATTACCGGCTCACTGCACATGACTATTCAGACGGCAATGTTGATTGAAACACTGCATGAGCTGGGAGCGAATATCCGCTGGGCCTCGTGCAATATTTTTTCAACTCAGGACCACGCGGCAGCGGCTATTGCTAAGGCCGGTACTGCTGCTGTCTTTGCATGGAAGGCTGAAACGCTCGAGGAATACTGGTGGTGCACCGAGCAGGCCTTGACTTGGCCTGATGGTTCGGGACCGGATATGATTGTCGATGACGGCGGTGACGCAACACTCTTCGTTTTTCAGGGAATGAAAATCGAAAAAGACCCCTCGCTGCTGGAGCAGAAATGCGACAACAAGGAAATGCGAATCATAATGGACCGGCTGGCAGCTATCTACGTTGCCAATCCCAAACGCTGGACTGCTGTTGTGGAAAATATTCGCGGGGTTTCGGAAGAGACAACAACCGGAGTAGGACGGCTGTATAAAATGGAACAGGCCGGCGAGCTGCCATTCTCAGCCGTTAATGTCAACGACTCGGTAACAAAATCCAAGTTCGACAACCTGTACGGTTGTCGTGAGTCGCTGGCAGATGGTATTAAGCGGGCTACTGATGTTATGGTCGCGGGCAAAACCGTTGTGGTTTGTGGCTATGGCGATGTGGGCAAAGGCTGTGGGCAATCGATGAAAGGACTTGGGGCCCGAGTTCTGATAACGGAAATTGACCCCATCTGTGCGTTACAGGCGGCGATGGAGGGCCATGAAGTAACAACGCTGGAAGAGGCGGCACCAGTTGGTGATATATTTGTTTCGGCTACCGGCTGCTGCGATGTAATTCGCGGTGAGCACATGGAAAAGATGAAAGACGAAGCAATCATCTGTAACATCGGGCATTTCGATAGTGAGATACAGATGAGCTATCTGGAAGAGTCGTCCGAATGTAAAAAGACCAACATCAAGCCGCAAGTCGACAAATGGAAACTCAAATCAGGCAACTCGATTATCGTACTTGCCGAGGGACGGCTGGTGAATCTTGGTTGTGCAACCGGCCATCCGAGTTTTGTTATGAGCAACAGCTTTACGAATCAGTGCCTGGCACAGATTATGCTGGCCACCGAGCAGTTGGAGCCAAAAGTTTATACCCTTCCCAAGAAGCTGGATGAGGAAGTTGCAAGGCTGCATTTGGGACGGCTTAGCGCAAAGCTGACGAAGCTAACTCCAAAGCAGGCCGAGTATCTTGGTGTTCCTGTGGATGGACCGTTCAAGCCGGAACACTACCGCTATTAATCTTAATTTCGGTTAACCTGGAAAACGGTATCGGCGGGACCGGCTTATGGAAGATAAACAGAACGGTAAGTCGCCAACAGTTGGCCCGAAATCGTTTTTGTCGGTCGGGCCGACTCTGCACTACAGCCATAAGAATGTGCAGCGTTGCTGGTTACTGGCATTGGGGGTCTTTAGTTTAAGCTGCCTTTTCTGGTCGAAGATACTTACCGGTGTGTTCTTCTCTTTCAACCCGGCCAGCGTGACAAATTACCAACTGTGGCGTCTGGGAAGGTTAACAGTTCACGGAATAAGCATATTCGAGTACCCCTGGCAAATTCTGGTCCTAGGTCTTCTGATGGGTATCATCGCCGCAGTGCCGATTCTCATTTCACAGTTGATGAGCTTTAAGCATAGCTTTCTCTTTGCGGCGGCGATATTCCTATTAGCCGATTTACCGGCCTTTGCGGTGTGTGTCTTGATAAGTTGCCTGGCTGCGGCTTCTCGTCCTCTCCGTTTTCGCTCGCGCTTCGTCGCAATCGCGCTGTGTATGGGGCCGCAGTTATTGTATTGGGGATTCCTCGGCAGTGTTCAGCAGGTTGAGCCGATTCGCTGGGGGTTTTCTTTCGCACCGTGGATATGCGCCTGGACCACCGGGCTGATGATGGCGGCACTCGTACTTGGGATAGGCCATTTCACGCGCTATCGGCCGGGGCTTGTGTGGATATTCACAACTGTTGTGCTTGTTGCGGCGATTAGCGTATTCGAGTTTACTATCGGCTTTGATGAGCTGGATTACCAGCTTTATGTGGCCAAGAACGACCCAAAGAAAGTGGACCAGTTTCACGACCACAGTATTACCGAAGTGCTCGATGAGACAATCAATAACCAATCGGTGAGACGATACCTGACAGGCTTTTTCTATCCCACCGAACCGATAGAGTTGCGAGTAAGACTGAAAGAGAAGATTCAATCCCAGCTCCGCTTGGATAGATGGCCAAGTTGGCTGATAATTCGCGAAGAACTTGAGTATCAAAAGAAACGAGAAGAACTGCTCGCTCAGTACGAGAAGTTCATACTCAAGCGTCCCAAGAGCCGGCGGATGCCCATCGCTTTGTACTACAAAGCGCTGCTTAATGAGTACAGCCCCGATATTGAAATGCTTGGTCGAAAAGAAGTTCTCCACTTTTACAGTGACTACCCGTTTGAAAGCTCTTTAGGGTTCTGGTACGAGCTTTACACGCAGTTTTCCCGAAGCTCTGAGTCTATCGAAGCAAGATGGCGGATAGCAAAATACCTCGCAGGGCAAGGCCGGTTCGAAGAGGCCGAAAAGCTGCTCGAAGAAACACAAGATATGGTTGAGGAAAGGCTCGGACAACTACAGCAAGCCAAACCCGCAACCGAGAGTTTGTTTAGCATATTCACTCCGCCGGCTGATTCGGCCAATTCAGAATTTGATTTAACTGAGTTACAGTTAAGGCTGCACCGACTATCGGTTCTGATAAGTCCCGAGAATCGAACAGACAAACCGGATTCACTGGAACGTTTGGCAAGATTTGTAATGCTGAACCCGTATACTTCGGACTATGTGAGGCATCTGGAACAATTGTTGCAGAAAATGGGCAGCAAAGACCCGCTACGAGATAATGTGCTGCTTGAGCAGGCAAAGTTAATACCCGACGAGCGGTTACGAGCTGAAAAATTTGCGAAAGTCTATGAGCAGTTTAAGGACACCGATGCCGGCGCTGAGGCATTATATAATCTTGCTTTGTTGAAAATCGGTTTTTGGCGACAACAGAGTGATGCCGATGCGGAACAAAAAAGGAAGCTCCTTACGGCAGCCAGACAAACATTAGAGAATTTTCTCCAGACATACCCGGATGACTTTCTTGTGACTGAGGTCAGAGAAAAACTCCAGAAGCTGCCGGGCGGATAATCAATAATACTACAGTTACAGATACCTCAGTAAACGCAAAGTAAGGATTCGCAAGAAAGAGATTTTTATTCGAATGGCCGATGTTGCTGTATATCTGTTGACTTTTGTTGTAACTGTTGTTAAAATATAGTTTTAGGAAAGTCTCCACCCTCAGGACGGGGAAATATTTAGTTGAAGGCAGGGTGAGCACATGCCGATACTTGGCTGGGGGTTTGCGAGCAAACCTTTCAGCAGAAGGTATCAAATATGGCTGATGGTCCTCAAACAAATTCAGCGAAGATTCTGCTTGTGGGCGACATTGAAAATGCCTTTTTAGATTCGCCCGCTGGTCAGGGACTATCCTGCACTATTTGCGATGGTATGTGCGGTGCGATTGAGACGTCAGCATCTGAGCAGTTCGATGTAATCGGTGTTGTGATTCCGGCACAACCGGCAGGTATTAGTTCCGCTCTAAGGGCGCTACGTCAGGCAAGTAAAGACTCCAAAATCATCCTGCTGTCGCAAATGTACCAGGAGCCGATGGCGATAGGCTTAGTACAGGCATCGCCGGATGGTACGAAGCTTGCCGACGATTACCTGATTTGTCCCGTGATGACCAGCCAGTTTTATACGTTCATCGAAAAAGGCGGCTCTCATACTACGGCTAATTTGAAGCAGACCGTTATCGATAACAAGACGACCGCGAGGATAAAGGAACTTGAACGGCTGGCGACCGAGGATGACCTGACAGGGCTTAAGAACAGAAGATACATCTGGGAGTTTGCCAGGCAGATAATAGAGCACGCAAGGCAGCAGAATGGTCAGGTGACGCTGCTTATTTTTGATATAGACGATTTTAAGCATTATAACGACATGTACGGCCATATGGCCGGTGATGAGATTCTCGGGCAGGCTTCGGCTTTGATGCGGCGCTGTTGCCGTAGTCATGATGTGGTTGGTCGAATCGGCGGTGATGAGTTTGCAGTAGTATTCTGGGAAGACCCGCAAAGAAAATCAGATGATAGTGCCGCAGAAAGACGCTCAGCAGCCGAACACCCAAAAGAAGCTGTTTTTATCTCGGAAAGATTCCGCGAACAGCTGGAAAATACCCAGTTCAATTTGTTAGGACCTGCCGGTAAGGGAGTACTGACAATAAGCGGCGGCCTGGCAACTTTCCCACGAGACGGCTCAACGGCCGAAGAGCTCTTCAGAAAAGCTGACCAGGCACTGTTGGGAGCAAAACGCAGCGGTAAGAACCGTATCTATCTGGTAGGCACACCTGGTGCGGAACCGGCAAATCATGAATAAGCAAATCATCTGTTTCTAAGCAATGGTTTTGGTAGCACTTAATCTCTCAGGATAATAGTTTCGGTGGGGCTTAACATTTTGTAA
>CAZNXD010000020.1:0-10858 GCA_964576935.1 uncultured Pirellulales bacterium
GTTTTCCGCCTATGTCGTATGGGTCGAACCAACGCTTTTCCTGGCCGCTGTAAAGCTGTTTTAGGCCGTTCATGTTTGTGACGGTCTTATAGAAATGCGTGCCGGGTATTATCATTTTGTCGTTGTCGGTTTTTTCGCCGCAATACCAGGTCGGCACTTCCCGGATCTGAATTTTGCCTTTACCAATCAGCCAGATTACAAAGCCGATTATTACTCCGATGATAATAAGGGCGGTCGCAAGGACGCTCTGCCATGTCCCTGAGATACCTTCGCCGGCTTCGAAACCCAGGGCCGGATAAATCAGGCCGTTGGCGAGGTAGTAGAAAACTCCAAGGAAAACGCACGCCGCGGCAAGAATGACCATAGGTACGGTCTGCAAGGGCGAGACTTCTTTTATATCTTTAAGATTGCTGGGCATACGCGAAAGGAACAGCGAATGGAGGAGCTTAACGAACGAAGCCAAAGTCAAAGCGCTACCGAACATTGCGCAGGTAAGCCAGACGGGCCAAAGTGTTGCAACCGAGCCGCTCTGTTCGGTACCCATCTGGATTACACCCTGATAGACCATCCATTTGGAGACAAAGCCATTCAGCGGTGGTATGCCTGAGATGCTAAGGGCTGCGATGGTACATGCGGCAAAGGTGATAGGCATTTTTTTGCCGAGTCCACCGAGCTTTTCCAGTTCGGCGGTACCGGCGGCCTGTTCTACGGCTCCGCCGCAAAGGAACAAGCAACCTTTGTATATCGCATTGTTTAGCATGTGAAAGACACCACCTGCAATACCGACGGGTGTTCCGGTGGCGATTCCAAGTATCATGTAGCCGACCTGACTAATAGCGTGGTAGCTGAGCAGCTTCTTTAAGTTGTGCTGCACCATTGCAATCATTACGGCGACGATGATTGTGACGGCACCGATGACAGCCATTACCATGCTCAATGTTACCGAACTTATGACAAAAACCTGGCGGACTATCATGACCAACAGGTAAATGCCGAGCAGCTTATCGATAGCGGCGGGCAAAAGTGCCATTACCGAGACGGGTGCGAACTCGCCACTGGTTGGAACCCACGTATGTAAAGGCATTGAGCCTGCTTTTGTAATGGCGGCAGTTAAGAGCAGCAAAAATGCGGCTATCGAAAGGGCCGAGTCTGTCGGCAGGTGCTGACTGACTTTAAACGAACCGGAGATGACCCAGACCAGGGCAATTCCCAGAAGCATTGCGCCATCGGAAAGGCCTATCATTGCAAAGCTCTTTGTACCTGCGAAGTTTGTGTTTTTCCCGCCTGTGGTTATCAATATATATAGCGAGGCGGTGACGATTTCCCAGAAAATCAAGAGCGGCAGAAGCTGCTGGCTTAGAAGTATTCCGGCCGAGCCGCCGATAGTCAGCAGAATCGAGCCGTAGTATTCATTGACTCTTTTGAAATCAGGTCCTATTGATTTGAATGAGTACAGGATAATCAAAAGGCCGAAGATGCAGGCGGCTATGAGTAAAATCGCACCGAGCTGCGTAAAAGCAAGGACAATATTTAATTCGAAGCTGTCGATTTTGAGAATGGGTATCAAGTGGTGAGGGGTGGGCAGGACATAGACCACGATGGCGAGATAGAGGCTGACAATAGAGATGATTAAAGCGATGGCCTTGCCCAGTGAGCGTGGTTTGTTAGGTACGAACAGAAGGATAAAGCCTGCGATAAGCGGCAAAAAGACCAGCATCAGCATTGGCGGAATAGTAATCAATTTATTCGTCCTCCAGCTTCATCTCTTCGACGCCCAAATCCTTTTTGATTCGAGCGGTTTTTTCACGACTCAGTTTTAAGAGCGTATTGTAGTCGGCAATTACATTACTTCGACCGTCAACTACGGCGATTCTTTCGGTACAGCTATAGCACGGGTCAACGGCAGCTAAGGTTATGGTGACATCGGCGATTTTCTGTCCGATGCAGGAGGCCTTGAACGAAGGCACGTTGACATAGCTTGGGGCGCGCATCTTATGTCTCACTGGCCGGTTGCCGCCGTCACTGCGGACGTAATGGAAGGTTTCTCCTCTCGGCGCCTCGGCTCGGCCGCAGCCTTCGCCGGGCGGTATTTCCTTTACTTCGACGGCGATGGGGCCGCCGGGCAGCTTGTTTACTGCTTCTCTGATAATTTTGACGGCTTCAAGTACCTCCAGCAGGCGAACCACCGCCTTGGCAAAGACGTCACCTTCATCCCGAACTATTACTTTCCAGTCGCAGAGGCCGTAGGCTGCATAAGGGTCATCACGTCTGATGTCAATGCCGATACCGCTTCCTCTTGCGGTTGGGCCGGTGACGGCGAACTTTATGGCATCATCTTTTTTTAAGATACCGACACCTTTTAACCGAGCGTGCAAAATCGGGTCGTCGAGGACGGCCTTGGTGAGCATTTCGGTTTTCTTTTCGAGCTTGTCAAGCTCTTTGAGAATCTCAGGTTTCAATTCATCCGGTATATCTTCGCGACAGCCGCCCACTCTGACATTTCCATAGTTGTTGCGGTTACCCGTGATTTTCTCGAGCAAATCCAGGACCGGCTCACGATATTTCCATGCCCACATAAAGACCGTGTCGTAGCCGATGAAGTGTCCGGCGAGCCCGAACCAGAGCAGGTGGCTGTGAATTCTTTCAAACTCGTTGATGATTGTTCGCACATAAAGCGCTCGTTCGGGCACAGTGACGCCGACTATTTCTTCAACGGCCTGGACGTAAGCGAGCGGATGCGACGCCGAGCATATGCCGCAGATGCGCGAGACCAGGTACGGCACCTGGTCGAACTGGAGCGTCTCTGCGATATACTCCATACCGCGATGATTGTAGCTGATTCGAACGTCGATATCTGTTACGGTCTCGCCGTCAATGGTAAGCTGAAAGAATTCCATCTCCTCCTGCAGAGGATGAAACGGACCTACTGCGATAACCGGCTTTGACATTGGAACTTTCATTTTTTGAATTCTTTCCTTAACGGGTAAACACCATCAGGCCAATCATCGGCCAGTATCAATCTTCTCATATCGGGATGATTCTTAAATTCTATTCCTGCTACGTCGTGCATCTCGCGCTCTATCCACTCGGCGGCTGGCAAGAATGTCGCGATGGATTCAGTTGATGGTTTGTCTTTGTCACGGATTAGCGATTTTACGGTTATGACCAGGCCGAGCTGGTCGTATGCAAAGTGATAGAGTATCTCAAAATAATTGTCCGAATCTATCACCGTCGCGATTACAAAGCGGCAGTCGGTGTCCTCGTATAAAAACCTGCACAGGTCAAAGCTGTTGGCCGACTCGCAGGTCAGATAGATTCTTTTGTCCGTAGTTTTATCTATCGAGATAAGCTTATCTTTTAGACTTTCCAGTTTCGCGTTAAGTTCGTGTATATCCATATTCTCAACCTGTTTTACAGTACCGACAGCGCCTTAACCACGCCGGAAATCATCGCTTCCGGTTTTGGCGGACAGCCCGGCACATAAGCTATTATTGCGTTGGGGTCTTCTTCTTTTATGACCTTATCAACGGGACCGGCTACGTGATAACCTCTTTGGAATATACCTGTTCCGCAGGCACAGGCGCCGATGGCAAATACGACGCAGGGTTTCGGCGTCTGTCTGTAAACTTCGATTAGTCTCGGCAGAGCCTGTTTTGTTACAACACCGGTTACCAACAGGGCGTCGGCGTGTCGTGGTGAGCCAACCAGCTTGATGCCGAATCTCTCGACGTCGAACTTGGGTGTGAGTAAATCAACGACTTCGATATCGCAGTTGTTGCACGCGCCGGTATTAACGTGAAAGACCCAAACCGATTTCTTTAGAAACTTTAACTTCCAGCTCATAGCTTTACCTTACAGCCAGCTAATATCATAAGTATTGCCTAACATCGCCAAGACGACGGCTATCGCCAGGGCCAGGCCGCAGAAGACCCAGAAGAATTTCATGGCCTGGTCGATTCTTACGCGCGGATTGGTGTTCTTTATCAGTATTATAAGTACGACGACCAAGAGATATTTGCCGATACCGCCGGCAAAAGAGGCGCCGGTTGTTCCGAACCCGCCCAGAAATACCATCACCAAAAACAGAGGCAAAGCCACCAGCATCATCGCCTGCATAATCTTCCAGATGGCCAGCAGTACGCCTGAATATTCGATTAGAACGCCGCTGGCGATTTCGGTTTCGGATTCGGCGATATCGAACGGTACAAAGCCAAGCTTGGCCTGGATGCATAACAGGCTTACAAAGAACGCGAGAAAGCCTGAGATGCTGGCGATGGGCGCCTGGCTTGCAAGGGCGGCTAAGCTCAGTTCGCCGCCTGATTTTATAATGACAACTATCAAGGCCAATACCAGCGGAAGCTCGTAGCTCATTACGAGTTTCATTTCTCTGCTGGTGCCCAGCGCCGCGTGCGGGCTGGCGCTGGCGCTGCTGCCTAAGATTAACGCCAGTGAAGGCAGGACCATTAAATAGATAGCGACTATGACGTCACCGACGTACTGGCTTTGCCAGATAGTGATGTGCCAGAGCATAGTCGAGAGCAAAAGCACGCCGGCCATGCCGACAATCGGAGCGAAGATGAAAACCGTCCTGTTGGCCTGCTGCGGGATTAGTATTTCCTTGCCGGTGAGCTTGAGGATGTCGTAGAGCGGCTGAAGGACAGGTGGACCGACTCGCCACTGGACAAGGGCTGTCACCTTGCGGACTACCCAGGAGACAACTAATCCGACCGCTACCGTAAATAGAAATCCCGGAAAAATCAGAATCCAGAAAATATTGTTCATTACTTCCATTAATCAGACCTTTTGTCTTTCTCCGAAAGAAACGGCTCCCAGAGGTTGCCGCCTGCTACTTTGACAACTATATCATCGAAGACCTCTACCATGTCGGGCTCGCTGTCTTTAACTTCTCTATAATCGACGCTGCCGTCACCGCATGTGTTAACGCACAGGGGCTTGCCGTTCGATTCGAGCCGGTCTTTGCATACGTCGCAAACGCTGCTCGGATACGGAATCAGGTCGGTGTAAATCGTGCCGAAGGGACAGGCTATCGCGCAGGTACCGCAGCCGGTGCAGAGCATGTTGGCGCGTTTTAGAATGCCAGCATCATTATATTTTGTGGGAACCTTCTCAAGGGCGCTGTTGGGACAGGAATTGATGCAAGGCGCGGCTTCGCACCGTCGGCATATCAATGCAAAACGAATCTTCTCAAGCAGAGCATCGATGCCGACATTTTGCGGATGCTGGTTGTAAGAGCATTTGGTTCCCGAGTTCTGCTGTAAATCGCACTTGGCTAAATCGATTATCAGTTTTGCGCCCATTGAGTTTATCCGCTAATCCCAAATCTTAGAGTATCCCTTAATCTGTTCGTAGGTCATGACGGGCCCGTCCTTGCAGACGTAGTATTTGCCAATCATGCAGTGGCCGCATTTGCCTACACCGCAGCTCATGTTCTTTTCCATCGACAGGTATATATCTTTCGGAGCAAATTTGAATTCGAGCAGCGTGAGGGTTACATATTTCATCATAATAGGCGGGCCGCATATAATAGCCACGGCATTGTTCACATCAACATCATCCGGGTTCATTATTGTTGTCACCACGCCGACGTTGCCGCTCCAGTCGCCGTTGGCGTTATCGACGGTCAGCTTCATATCAACGCCGTCAATTTTTTGCCACGGGCCAAACATGGTATTTTTATAGATGAAATCCTCGGGCGTTCTTGCTCCGTATCGGCAAATGACTTTCTTGAAGTCTTTAATCCGGTCAACCAGCGTTAAGAACAGTGAGCGTATCGGTGCAAGGCCGACACCACCGCCGATGATGTAAACCTCTTTGCCCACGAAATCGTCGATCGGATAGCCGTTGCCGAACGGTCCGCGGATACCGACCTTCTGGCCGGGTTGACAGTCGTGGAGCAGGCCGGTGACTCGGCCAGCCTTCATGATGGTGATTTCCATCTGTTCAGTTTCGTTCGGTGAAGATGACGGCGTGAAGGGGGCTTCACCTTCGCCGGGCAGGGTCAGCTCGACGAATTGGCCGGTTTTGAATCCGAACGGCTCGGCTGTCTTTACGACGAAACTCTTGATAGTGGAGGACTCGTCGATAATTTCGGTAATCTCGCCGTTAATTGGTTGGTATAGATTCGCGCTCATTTTTATATTTCAGCTTTCGATTTTCCCTTCGCTTCGACCGAGAGTATCTTAAGGATTTCTCTCAAATCCATTCCTCCGGCGTCGGCGTCGACGCATCGGCCGCAGCCGACACACATATTAACGCCGTATCGCTGGACAAAGTGTACGAACTTATGCATGAGGCGATGTCTCATCCTGTCACCGAGCACTTTATTGGGATTTGCTCCGCCGGCGACTGCGGCGTAGGTGAACCTCATGCAGCTGTCCCATATCTTCATCTTGGTGAAGTAATTTTCCTGCTTGGTATCATATAGATAGAAACAGTGACATGTTGGGCAGACCCTGGTGCAGGCCTGGCATTCGATGCAGCCCTTGGCTTGTTCGTCGTAAACCGCTGAATCTTCCGAGTCCTGGACGATTTCTTCCAATTTTGCATCGAACTTGAAGTTGGCGTTTTTGGCCTCGAGCGCCTGCTGAACCTTTTTTCGATTCTGTTCGCGCTCGGTGAGCAGGGCGGCAGGTACGTCGGCGAAGAGCTGGCTGTGCTTTTCGATGAATGCGTGACCTTTTTTCGAGCCTGATTCGACAATGAAGCCATCCTTTATCTGCGAGACGTTCAAATCAAAACCTTCTTCACTGTAGCTCTTGCCGTCGAACAAACAGCAGAAGCAGCTCTCGCCCGGGTCGGTGCAGTCCGATGCGATAATGAACATTTTGTCGCGCCGGGCTATGTATAGCGGGTCTTCGAATTCTTCTTCGGTAAAGACCTTGTCGAGAACGGCTATGGATTTTAAGTCGCAGTCTTTGAGACCGAATACGGCGAAGGACTTGATATCGGGTGTCTCGGCCGGTTCGGGATAAGTGGCCGCGACCTCGCGAACGGGGAACAAAAACTCTTTTACCGGTGTGCAGACTCGGATGCTGTTTAGCTCGGGCTCGGCCTTGGATGAGGCGTTATATGTGTTAAAGACATAATGCTCGCCGGTTTTCTTTGGAACGTAAAGGTCCATCTCGCCGGCAATGGCGTCGAGCAGAGGCTTTAGTTTGCTAATAAATACAGCTTTCATTCTATTGCCTAATCAGTTTTTCCTTGCGGCCGACATTAACAGTCGGCTGTGACTTAAACCTTACGCCCTTGTCATCAGGTGGCAGGCATGTAGTAGGGCAAACGAGCTAAATCCATCGCTATATCTATGCTTATAACCTTGACTTTTTTGGGCACGGCAACTCGCAGGGGTGAGAAGTTCAGGATGCCCCTTACTCCGGCCTTGATTAAAGCGTCGGCGATTTCCTGCGCAGCCTCGGCAGGGGTCGCTATTATGCCCAAATCCACATTACGTTTCTTCAAGGAGGAAATCTTCGAGACGTTCTCGATAGTAACATTATTTTTCTTTTTGCCTATCTTTTTAGAGTCACGGTCGAACGCGGCTGTTATATTGAAGCCGTATTTCGCAAAGCCGCCGTAAGCGAGCAGCGCCGAACCAAGGTTGCCGACGCCGACCAGGGCGGCGTTGTGGCCGCTGTTTAGCTTGAGAATCTTGCTGATTTGTCGGGCGAGGTTTTCCGTGTCGTAGCCGACGCCGGGGGTGCCGAAATCGCCAAAATACGAAAAATCCTTCCTGATTTGCCATGGAGTCGCGCCGAGGCACTCGGCCAAACGCCTGCTGGAGACGTTTTTATGGCCTTGTTCGGACAGGTTGAGTACCCCCCTCAGATAAATCGGCAGCCGCCGAACAGTCTCATCTGGAATTTTATGATACCTCATAATCCACCAGATTTACCGGAGATTTAGTGAATGCGTTCACAATTAATGGTGATTGTGTTCACGTTCACAGACCAAGCAGTTGTGATTTAAGCAGATTTTACGGGGCTGTCAAGGAAAAATATAGCGATGTTATAAAATATACGGTTTAGAACGAATCTTCAGAAAGTTACTATCAGGCGGGTTGTTTTGGCAGGCAAATGAAAAAGGCCGGGCAGTTGTGCAATAATGATTATCTGTATCTATGCTTTTCGCACTCTTACCGGCAGAATTCTTCTAATTCATTTTTGAAGTCATCCTTTTTTAACGGCCGGCCGGTAGTGTTTTCATAAGCTGAAATTATTGAACGGCACGTTGCTTCTCGGATGTACTGTTTAGAATCTTTTAGCAGATTCTTTAATACCTGGACTCCCTGCTCAGTCCTGTTGTTAGCCAAGGCATGGATAGCTTGCATTTGTGCAAGACTGTCAGGACTTTGGGCAAGCTCAATAAGCTTTTCCATGTATGAATCGTCAGGGTATCTTGCGGCAGCACTTGCACCTTCTGAGAGCATATCAGTATCATTTGAGTATAGTGCCATTGGAATCAGGTCTCTAAACTTGTTTGCATCGCAGTCATTAAGTAATAATAAACTTAAAATATTGGGAGCCAACCCTCTGGCTTTGGTCTGTTCGAGGATAGCATCGCATATTTGTGATTTGTTTGGCAGGTAATACATAAATGCCTGCTGTGCATAAAATACATCGTTTCTGCCCTGATTTTTATAGATTAGATCGACTAATATCGGGATAGTTGCCGGATGGCGGGTATAAATCAGCCTTTCTATTAAATGGTCTCTTTTGTCCGACTGGCTTTGTCTTTGTTTTTTTGTATAGTCCTCACGAATTTCTACTGACTTTATCATATTGTTGAGTTTTTCGATGTAGGCTATCATCTCGCCTTCACTTCGAGGTTGAATTATAATTTCAACGGTGTTTGATGTTACAGCTATTTCGCTTCCATTCGAATTTGAAACGCCGGAATAATACGTTCCTCGTACTTGGTATGTCCCCGGAGCTTCTATCAAGGCCCAACTGTTTAATGCGACGGTCTTTGTAAAAGATTGACCTGTCTCTATCTTCTGAGTTTCTCCACCGAGGCCACCGCTTATGCCTCCACCCCTTAGCGGATCAGGGAGAACGCTCCCGTTCTTATCTGTTGTGATTAGCTCAAATTCGAAAAAGCGACCACTGCGGTCGTAGCTGCGAAAGTCATAGCTATACGTCTTGTTTCCTTTGTTCTTGATATTAAAAACGATTGGTATCTCATCGCCCAGCTTAATATCTTGGCTTGGGCAGTCGATTACAAGCTCAAATTGTACCTCGTTACCATCACTATCGTGCGAGCACGCTTTAACAAAACTCGTTAGAATGGTGACACCGATTAGAATTATAAATGGTATCTTTTTCATTTTTTAACCCTTGCTAGTGGCATTCAACTATTCTTCTGGTACTTTCCATACTTTTCTATCATCAGAAAGATTGAAATACATAATGTACTTCGGTAGTACTTCAACGCCACAGACTGAGATAGTCTGTATACATGATACACCAATAGCTAAATAAATCCGACACCCCATTGTATCCATTATAGCATAACCGTTAGATTTATACCATTGATTATCCGAATCATATTCTCTGGTTACTCCACCACCGGTTTTATTAAGCCGTTTTACATGCCAAGGCGTGCCCTCCTGCCATCTGATATCCTCATCACATGGTATGCCGGGAAGATTTATCAAGGTATCTCCTTCATAAATCTGATGGTAATACTTTCTTTTGAAGTAGTTTCCTTCTTTAAGATTGCCCTCGTAGCTGCTGGTGTGCGTTGGTCTGAACAAGGCCATTGTAGCGGTTTTGCCCTGAGCATGAAAGTTTGGAGTATCTCCCATAGTTCCATGTTTATCTAAGATGTTACAGGGGTCATGTTTATAGAAAATAGCACCTTCCGGAATGTCTACTTTTTCTATTTTAGCGGTATAATCATAGTCCGGTTCTTCAAGTGTGCTATCAACATGGAGAATCTTGACCGTATAAGTTTGGCCGGTTCTGAATTTGTAAACTCGGCTTTGGACTTCACCGAATTCTGTTGACATATGCCTGACAGAACCTACCTGCAGGATATATCTTTCAGAATTGCTGCCGCTGTGGTCGCCAACAGTAAGTTTTATCTGGCATACCTGATTAGCCGGTGGAGCCGTCTTGTCATTATTATCAAGAGGATCGCTACCCTGGTTTACTTCATCGCCGTCATTTACACCGTCATCGTCGCTGTCAGAATCCTTTGGATTGGTGTCGTGGATAAATTCCTCAAAGTCATCCAACCCATCAACATCTGGGTCCCAATAAACATTATTGCCATTACTGTCAACATAGTAAACATCGGACATCGCGGGGTCCATATCATTCTCAACTTCCCAGCCATCCGCTAAAAGGTCGTTATCCGTGTCGTAGTCGTGCGGGTCGGCGCCATGAGAGCCTTCCTGTCCATCCTTTAAACCGTCTCCATCGGTGTCGCTGTTCAATGGATTTGTTTGGAGTGTATTTTTTTCATATCCGTCGTTTGCCCCATCGTTATCTGTGTCACCGAACCACGCCAGCGTAAATTCCTGAGACTCGGAAAGGTTTGTAAGGTTGTCACCGTCAAAATCTGAGTTCGGTACCCCCGGGCGATTATACGTCGGGTCAAAATATGAATGGGTGGACATATTCCATTGCCTAACCTCCCAGCCGTCCGGCATATTATCGCTGTCCGTATGTTGGCTGACGGGATTGGTTCCCATACTGGTTTCTCCGAAAACGTAGGAGCTTGAACCGCCGTCGTATTCATGAATACCCTCCGGATAACTGTCGGACGGCACGGTATTATTGTAGCCGTCGATAAGGAAATCGTCATCGCTGTCAATGTCGTTCGGATTTGTTACATA
>CAZNXD010000020.1:10868-13005 GCA_964576935.1 uncultured Pirellulales bacterium
ACTGTGCCATAATATTCCTCGCCATCGCTTAACCCATCGCCATCGGTGTCCCAGCCGTCGGGAAATTTTGAGCTGAGATTCTGAGAACACTCGATACTGTTGATTAGATCGTCATAGTCTGTGTCATTTCCTGGGTCACTGTCATACCTCGGGTCCAAGGCCCTTGTCCAGACACAATCTATCCTCTGATTTTCATACTCCCATTTATCATTCATGCCATCATTGTCAGTATCATCATCATTTGGATTCATATCACAGTCATCAAAACTCTCGTTATACAGATAATCCCAGAGTGGCCATGGCCTGAAAAGCCCTGCATTATCATCGTAAGAAGTCTCGGCACCGTCGTCCACCCCATCTCCGTCCGTATCTGGATTGTTCGGGTCGAGCCCCCATTTAATTTCATCATAGTCTATGACTCCATCTAAATCTGTATCGGGATTCAGTGGGTCAAGTGAGACGTTGTAGGGTTGACTAACAAAAGGTGTATAGTAATAGGCCGGATAGCTGTTGTTATATGGCCAAATTGGTCCATAGCCACTAAGATTACCACTTAACTCATCTCCATCTTTCAATCCGTCGCCGTCAGTATCAGCTTCAAGGGGGTGCGTATCAGAATTGTATTCTTCCAGATTTGTCAAGCCGTCATTGTCTGGATTGGAATCACCGTCACTAACAATAGGATTTAAGTTGTAATAAACCTCCCAGCCATCCGGTATTGTATCTGCATCAGTATTAGGATCAAAGGGATCAGTTACATATCCGCTGGTCCCATTTAGCTCATCATAGTCCGACAAACCATCATCATCTGTGTCTGCTAGAACAGTTATAACAGCCGTTGCGATATTACTTTGAGAAGTTCCTGCTGTAGCAATGTAAGTGAAATAGTCCTCACCAACATAGTTAATATCGGGACAATAAATCGCTCTGTTAGCATCGGCTGCCACAATTCCATTCTGTGGTGTGTCGATTATTTCAAAGGTCAAATCCCCGCTTCCATTGCAGTCATAGGCATTCAAAACAATAACGACGGCCTGATTTTCTGTTACTACAACATTCTGATCTACAGTGACTATTGGATATTCGCTCAGCCAGTAGTAGATTAAATTGTCCAAATCAATTTCATTAACTTCACCACTGTTATCGAAATCGCCGTCAAGACCACTACCTATCTTAAGCCAGTTTCCTGCAAAAATAGCAGAATCGATAAAGTTCACAATATCATCTCTATACAAATCTGGGCAGAAAGATGAACTGTATATTGGCGTACTGAGTTCCTGCTGACTTCCATTTATTAGAGAGACTTGTTGATCCACGCTTGGTTCGATACTGGCCGACCGCATTGTCTGGCCAATATCGGCAGCGTTCAATTGACTGCTAGGTTGTTCCTGTTTTATAAGCTCTAATTGAGTCTTATCAATGCCGAATGCAGAGGTAATATCTTTTTCCGGAATGTAAAAAAGTACAAGATGATATAAATGCTCATTCCCTGCATAAAGGTTTAAACTATCCAAACATGCTTCTAAACCGGTGAAGTTGTATGAATATTTTCTGGTTGTTGAGTTTTCATCAACTGTGTTTGGGTTTTCTATTAGTTCCAGCACACCGGTCTCAGTGTTAATGGAAATAGGGCTGGCACAGTTTTCGCACTCACCTTCTAGGGCAATTACAATGTCACTCTTGCCTTGTACATCAACTAGCTCTTTTGACGCATCAATACCATTGATGGTCAAACTTAAATCTGCATTGGCAGCTGCAATCATTGCTAACGCAATTACGATAATTGGTAGCCTTTTCATTTCTTCATCTCCTATATAAATGTTCGCAAACAATTCTTTCCACGGCATCTCTCCGCGATATATCGCGCGTGAGGCACCAAAGCCCTTCTCTCGATGTATAGTTCTCCCTGTAATCTCCCTGTTCAAACCCGGAATTACTTTAGCCAACAGCGCCGGTAAAAAGCAAGTAAATTTCTATAAACATTTTATTCTTTTACATTTTTAGTTCTAAATTGTGGCTCGGAGTGACAATTAAAAAAGCATGGCTAATGGCTGTTTAGTTAGGCGGGAAGAATGTTTAAGGGGCAATTGACGCTTCGGCACAGTTGTCACCCCATTTGCAACTATTTGGGGGGTTG
>CAZNXD010000021.1:0-12787 GCA_964576935.1 uncultured Pirellulales bacterium
CGACCTTCTGGCCGTCACGTCGTTTGCCGGCGTGATAGGTCATGGGGCCGCTGGGCTGTTCGCGCAACGCGCACCAGACGTGAAAGGCATCGAACTGTTTGACTAGAACTTCCATGAGTGTCATGAGCATTTTGTCGAGGCTGTCGGCTTCACACAAAATTTCAGTGGCCTGTGAAAAATCCGTCAGTCGTCTTGCAGCGAGGCGCATGGCAGGAGCGTGCTGGGCGTCGGGTTTGCGAACGACGGTCTCGCTTTTGGGTGTTGTCAGTGAGGCCTCCATTGTGAGCATTTCACCATCGACGGTTTCTTCGGCGGCGTCGGTTTCGGCCTGCTCAGGTTTGTTATCCAGGTCGACTTCGACGAAGAACTCACCTATCTGAATTTCGTCACCGCTCTTGAGGGTTGTTGACTTGCTTACCTCGGCGTTATTAAGAAATGTCTTATTTGAGGAACCGAGGTCCTCGATGGTCCATGTCCCGGCCGTTTCATCGCATTTTAGACAAGCGTGTTTTCTCGAGACGAGGCGGTCGGCAAGCGGGACATCGCAGTCGGTGCCCCTGCCCAGATAGATTAGCTGTTTGTCGATTTGGAATTCTTTATCCCCCTGCCCGTCTTTTCTGACAATCAGCCGCATATTATCTTCCTTCGCCCCCCATTCGCTAAAACCTATAATACACTATTTCGGCCTTTTAATCAAGTGTGGAAAGACATCTTCCTTCACTTAGGTTATTTGTTTGAAATGTTTTGCTGGAGGCGCGAGAGGATTGTGCGGGCCTTTGAGATTTTGTTGCCGTTGGGGCCAATCCAGCGCAGTTCGGCGTTCATTTCTAACTGCTCTTTAATTTTGCGGCAGGCCAGCAGTACCGTAGCGTGGTTTTTGCCGCCCATGAATCGGCCTATTTCCGGTGAGGACATATTCGTGTGCTTTCGGGCCAGGTACATACTGAAGTGCCGGGCAAGTGAAATAGTCCGGTCCTTCTTCGAGGAGTGGATATCGGCGCAGGTCAGACCGAAAAACGTAGCTACCATCGATTCGATATCGGAGATATGAACGATAGGGTCGGTGCGGGCGAGGTGTTCGGCGAGGATTTCCTTGGCCATGAACAAATCTATTCTTTTATTCTGCAAAGACGAGAAGGCGATGACTTTCAGAAGCGCCCCTTCGAGCTCCCGAACATTTGTGCGGATATTGTCGGCGATATATTTTACGACCGATTCGGGTACGTGTTTTTTCATCCGGGCGGCATGCCGGCGGCAGATTCCACGACGCATCTCCAAATCCGGGCTGTCAATCTTTACGACCATACCCGAGACGAAGCGGTTGACGAGCTTTTCGGAAAGCTGGCCTATCATTTTAGGATGGGCATCGCTAACCAGGATGACCTGCTTGCCGGCCAGGTCGACGGCGTTGAACGTGTGCAGAAACTCCTGCTGCGTAGAAGGTTTGCTGGCCAGGAAGTGAATGTCGTCGATAGCCAACAAGTCCGTTTGTCGCATTCGAGACCTAAAAGCCTCCAGCTTTTTTGTCTTCAAGGCCAGCACAAACTGATTGGCAAAATCTTCCGCCGACAGATAAAGCCAAGCAGTCTCGGGTCGGCTCTGCGCCACCGCGTTGCATATCCCTTGCGCGAGATGGGTTTTGCCGACCCCGTATCCTCCATGAATGAAGAGCGGATTAAAAGGGCTCTTCTGGTCATTTATAACCGCTCTGGCGGCGTTGTAGGCAAGCTCGTTGGCAGAGCCTACAACGAAAGTATCCAAGCTAAGTTTGAGCGGCGTTTTTGTTTTTTGTGCCAGTTTTCTCGGATATCGTTGTCGATTCTGCTCTTTGGCAACGAGCTGGGCCTGATAATCGAACTGGCTCTTTCGCTGCTGGCCTGATAACTCGGGGTCAATTCCAAAAGTGACCTTCAGGTTCCGGCCGGTTACGGCTTTTACGGCCTGAGCAATCTCATTGGCAAAGTGGTTCTCTATCCAACTGGCAATAAAAAGATTAGGCACTCCTACATTAAGGTAACCATCCGTTAAAGTCAGCTTCGTCGAATGCTTAAACCATATACGGTACTTCTGCGGACCGATTCGCTCAGTGAGCGCATCGCACACGGCCGCGATGGTGTCCTCCGTGACAGTCATACCCATGGGAACTCTCCCGTCTCATCAAAGTAGGGTCGTCTTTGTTCTTTTTCCAATCGTCCTGATTTTGCTCAATTATTGACGGATGAAAAAACAAATCAATCAGCTATTTTGGAATTTTCTTTTCCACTGCTAAGACGTGATGAAAGAAACTGCACTTGCGCGCAAAAAAAAAATGTTATGAACAAGTTTTGCACAACATAAGTTCAGCTTGTTGATAAGATGTGGATACGGTTTGCAAACAGGTTTAACAATATTGCTAACAAAGTCTTTCCCGGAAGTAGTACGGCGAGTATCCGGCTGTGAATTTTCCCGGCACTAAGACATAAAAACAACGTTTTGACGCCGGGCTGACACCGAGCTGAGTGGAATAAAGGCGATATTGCAAAGTAAGGGATAATATGCTATTATGCCGAGCCAATAAAGTATAGGTGTGGGCGGTAAAGTTTAAATTAACTTTGAATTTAAGGAGGATTAACATGTTTTCGAAGGTGCTTTGTAAATCCGTGTTTTTGATGCTGTTATTGTCGTTTTGCTCAGCCTGGGGCGACACGAATATTCTGGTCAATCCCGGGTTTGAGGATGGTACGAGCGGCTGGGCCGGCAGAGGCTGTTCAATTGCCGCTGAGACATCAGTTGTCAACAGCGGTTCGGGCAGCGCAAAAGCAAGCGGCAGAAGCGATTCCTGGCAGGGAATGCGTCAGTCGGTGCTGGGCAAAATGGTGCCGGGCCAGACGTATGCGATATCGGCTATGGTGAGAATCGGCGGCACCAGCAGCGACAGAGTTATCGTATCCGTCGACCAGCAGGACGGCAGCGGTACCAATTATCTTAATGTAGCTAATGTCACCGCGAACGACAGCGAATGGGTTGAGGTTTCAGGTAATTTTACATTGAACGTTGAAGGGGCATTGACAGGTCTGGACGTTTATTTTGAAGGTCCAACGCCGAGTGTCGATATCTATATCGATGACGTGAACGTATATGGTCCGATGGGTACCGGCGCTGAGGTTAAAACCGCAGCGGCTGAGGTTAAAGCGACAGTCGATGCCGAGGTAAGTGCAGGTGAAAAGAAAACGGGTTGTCTTATTGAAAACCCGGGCTTTGAGGACGGCATAAGCGGCTGGTCCGACCGAGGCTGCTCGATTTCGCCGGAGACATCGTTTGCCCACGGCGGCATGGGCTGCGCGAAAGCATACAACAGAAGCGAGAACTGGCAGGGAATAAAGCAGTCGGTGAGAGGGAAAATGATTCCGGGAGAGAGTTATGCGATATCGGCGTGGGTGCGAATCGGCGGTTCGGCCAGTGACAGGGTCGTTGCATCAGTCGAGCAGCAGGACGGCAGCGGCACACTGTACCATAACGTAGGCAATGTCACCGCAAACGACAGCGAGTGGGTTGAGGTTTCAGGCAATTTCACTCTCAGCACGGAAGGTACATTGTCGGTACTGGATGTTTACTTCGAAGGTGTGGAGCCGGGCGTAGATATCTATGTCGATGACGTGAACGTGTACGGCCTGATGCCTGTGTCCAAGGCTACAAAGGCTGCCATCCCCAAGGCGAAAGCTCCGGAACCAAAAGGTACAGGCAAAATTGATGCAAGTGCACGCCGGCAGAAGATCGAAGGTTTTGGTGCAGCCGGGGCACATTACACAATGGAATTTGTTCGGCATAAACAAAAAAGCGAACTATATAACCTGCTGTTCAAAGAGCTTGACCTTGATATATTCCGCATAAAAAACAATCACGATATGGAGCCGAACTCCTTCAAGGAAACGGTGGAAATAGTCAAGGGCGGTAAAGCAGCACTCGGCGGAGATTTGAAGATTATGATGACCTCGTGGTCGCCGCCGGTTTCTCTCAAGAGCAACGACAAGACAGCCGGAGGAACGCTAAAAAAAAACGGCGATAAATACATGTACGAAGAGTTCGCCGACTGGTGGAACAAAAGCCTTGTTGCTTATTCAGATGCGGGAGTCGAAGTAGACTATGTAAACATTCAGAACGAGCCGGACTTCGAGGCCAGCTGGGACGGATGTAGATTCGATCCTAAGGAAAGTGCAAGCGTTGCGGGATACGGCGCGGCGTTCGAGGCGGTTTGGCAGAAGCTGAACACGGAGATGGGTTCGGCCATGCCGAAGATGCTCGCTCCCGAAACCTCGGGCCTGAGCAACATCGTCAATTATATAGACAACTTGCCCGACCAATCGCACGTCTACGGCTACGCCCATCATCTGTATAGTTGCAGCGGCGACGGTGACAGTACCGCCGGGTGCGGCTCGGCACCGGACAGGTATATCGCCTCTATGGAAGAATTCAAATCAAAGTATGGCAATAAGCCACGATTTCAGACCGAGTACGAGTATGAGTCGGACACGTGGACTCATGCAATGAATGTAGCAATTTTGATGCATAACTCGCTGACTGTTGAAGAGGCGGCTTCGTATATTTACTGGGAGCTGTTCTGGGGCCCAACCAGCGGCCTAGTCAGCATGGATAACCCCAGCTCGTACACAATCAAGCCGGCTTACTATGCTTTCAAGCATTATTCGGCTTTTATAGATTCCGGCTTCCAGCGTGTGGATGCATCGAGCGATAATTCCGGTTTGAGAATCTCAGCGTACGCCAGCCCGGACGGTAAAAAACTGACGGTGGTGATAATCAACACAACCACAAATACCGATATCGAGCTCAAGCTTGCCTTAGAGAATTTTTCAATTTCCAAAGGCGAGGTTTATCGCTCCAGCGAGACAGAAAAATGCGTCAAAGTCGGCAGCTACGACGGGAACGACGTATTGAAACTGCCGGCATATTCTATAACAACACTGTCGCTTATAAAAGACGATTAATAAATTAACACAGGTTTAAGGAGCAGCAAGATGTCTTTTAAGAGTATTGCGCTCTCGGTATTTTGTTTGTCAATAACATTTGCCTATTGCGATACCAACATACTTGGTAATCCCGATTGTGAAAATGGAACGGAAGTATGGGGCGGGCGAAGCTGTGAAATTTCAGCAGCAAGTTCACCTGTACACAGCGGTTCAGGTAGTATCAAAGTAACCGGCAGAGACTCAAACTGGCAGGGAATAAGACAATCAATCTTCGGCAAAATTCGTGAAGGTAAGGCTTACCAGGTATCGGGATGGGTAAGACTCGATAACTCTCCGAACGATACCATCGCAATATCTGTAGAGCAGCAGGACGAGGGCGGAACCAGGTATATGAATGTAGGTTCTGCAAAGGCTACTGATAAAGAATGGGTAAAGATATCCGGTGAATTCACACTGGAAGTTAATGGAGCATTATCCGTTTTGGATGTTTACTTTGAAGGCCCTGCGCCGGGCGTCAATTTTTACATTGATGATGCTAATTTTTACGGCCCTGAAGTTGTTGCCGACGATACAATAAAAGCGAAACCTACCGGAAAAGCAGTAATCGATGTAAGTAAACGATATCAAAAGATAGAAGGCATCGGAGCTTCGGGAGCATTTCGCACGAGGGAATTAGTGACTCAAAAAGACAAGGACAAACTGTACGAACTTCTGTTCAAAGACCTTACTCTCGATATATTCCGGATAAGAAACACATATGACATAAATTCAACTGATTTCAATGACTCAATTGAAATAGTTAAACGTGCAAAAGAAATCATAGGGCCCGACCTGAAGATTATGATTTCACCGTGGACGCCCCCGGCGCGGATGAAGAGCAACGGAAATACAATCGGGGGAACATTAGCGAAAAAAGACGGAAAATATGTATATGACGAATTCGCAAAGTGGTGGTATGAGAGTTTAAAGGCATATTCAAAGGCGGGGGTTAAAGCAGACTACATAACTATCCAGAACGAGCCTGACTTCGAGGCAGCATACGATTCCTGTGTATTTGCTGCAACGGAGGACGCAAACATTGCCGGGTATGACAAAGCCACCGAGGCGGTTTGGCAGAAGCTGAATGCTGAAATGGGTTCGGCTATGCCGAAAATGCTCGACCCTGAAACGATGGGCTTTACCAACGTTGAAGCTTTTATAAAAGAAATAGATGACTTATCTCATACTTACGGCTATGCGCATCATCTCTACGGCTGTACCGGATGTGCCGAAGTGCCTGACAGATATATTCCAAAAATGAAAAGCTTCAGGAAATTTAATTCACAACATGGAAACAAACCGGTTTTCCAGACGGAGTTCGAGGATAAACCTGAGACGTGGACCGGCGCTATGAATACAGTGATTTTAATGCACAACTCCTTTGTTATCGAAGAAGCAGCCAGTTATTTATACTGGGATTTGTTCTGGAATGTTGGCAGCGGCCTGATAAGCATTACTGCTCCGGATAATTATATCATTAATCCCGCTTACTACGCATTCAAGCATTACTCGGCTTTTATAGATTCCGGCTTCCAGCGAGTGGACGCGTCGAGCGATAATTCCGGTTTGAGAATCTCAGCGTACATCAGCGCGGACGGTAAAAAACTGACGGCGGTAATAATCAATACCACCGCAAATACCGATATCGAGCTCAAGCTTGCCTTAGGGAATTTCTCAATTTCCAAAGGTGAGGTTTATCGCTCCAGCGAAACGGAAAAATGTGTCAAAGTCGGCAGCTACGACGGAGCCGGCGCGTTGAAATTGCCGGCATACTCTGTGACAACCTTGGCGCTTAGTTCGGGCGGATGATGAGTTGTTTGGTGACATACTGACAGCTTGGCGGAGCCAGTCGAAAAAGTCACTGTGACGGAATTATGCTTTTTTAATGACGGCGTAATAGCCGCCGTCGTGGTCGAACCGCTCTGCAGAAGGTAAGGTCAGCAGCTCAGACTCGAGGACAAAATTGGGATTGTCCGAGAGAAAATCAGCAACAATGTGGTCGTTTTCCTGACTTAATACGCTGCATGTGGTGTAGCAGATTCGGCCTGACGGTTTGAGAAACACAGCGGCGGAATTTAAGATTTCAGCTTGAGTTTTAGCGAGCTTATCAACAGCTTTTTGTTTTAGCCTGTGTCGTACTTCGGGTCTTTTGGCTAAGACGCCGGTGTTGGAACAGGGGACATCAAGCAATATAAAGTCCGGGCGGCCTGCCCTAATCAAATTGTCGCGCAAGCTGTCATATGGAATCGGCTTGATACAGGAATGGCCGAGCCGCTCGATGTTCTGGCGGAGCTTTTCGAGGCGGTTGCCGTCGATGTCGGTGGCGAGAATTTCAGCTTTGCCGGAGGTAAGTTCGGCTAACTGGGTGGTCTTGGTGCCGGGTGCGGCGCACATATCGAGTATTAAAGAAGCGGGTGACAATTGCAGAGCCTTCAGCGGCGCCGCGGCGGTCGTATCCTGAACGGTAAACAGGCCTTCATCGAAACCGGGCAGCAGTGCGATGCTCTGCTGGGACCTGAGGTGTATCATCGAATCGTCGCCAGTGATGTCATAATCAATACCGGCTTCGGTGAAGCTTTCAGCTAATTTGTATGCGGTTGTTTTGAGAGCGTTCGGCCTAATGTATATGCTCGGTCTGCGATTGGAAGCGATGCAGATGCTGCGCGTGTCTTCAAAACCGCATTCGTCGAGCCAGGTTTTAACCAGCCAGGCAGGCAGAGAAAACGCAGAGCTGAAATATTCGGCGGCAGCGGTGTCGGGGTCGGGGAGTAAACACTTTGCGAATTCACAGCCGGTATAGGCATCGTGCGGGAGGGTCTTTCTCGGATTGGCGTCGGATAAAGTGACGCGGCGGTTGACAATATTCGAGGCAACTCTGCGCAGTACGGCGTTGATGAAGCCGACCTGTTTTCGGCCGGCGAGGGTCTTTGTGTTCTCGGCGGCTTCGTTGATGATTGAATAGTCGGGCGTCTGCGGCTGATATATAAGTTCGTATATCCCGATACGGACGATGTTGATAAGGTCGGGCTTGATTCTTTTCGGCGGTGTTTCCGCAATTATGGCTAAGACGATATCGATTGCGGCGCGATTGCGTATTGTTCCGAAGGTCAGGTCGGTAGCACGCTGTCTTTGAGGGGTCTGGTCCAGGAGCTTATCGAGTATTTCACCGGCGTAGAGCCGATGAGAACCGGAACTATCGTTTGCGCGGCTTTGTGAGCGGTCCCACTGGTTGAGGACCTGCATGGCTATTAGCCGGGCTGTGCTGGATGGCTGGACTGTAGTGGTCATTGCTCTATCTTAACAAACATGTCCCCGGGTTTCGTGTTGTAGCCGTTAATAAAATCTGAAAATTTCATTAGTGAGCCCCCTGCCGGTTTGATTTTTGTAATCTTCAAGGCGTCACGGGCACAGATAACATTAAACTGCTCGCCAAGTGTGCCGGGGGTTTGCGTTGATGAGGAATCGTTTTGAACAACCTCGGCCATGGCGAAGGTGACGCGGCAGGTTTTTTGGGTCTGTTTGCAGAGGTACATGGCCGAAGCGCCCGGCCAGGGCCAGAGACCTTTTATTTTATTGCAAATTGCCTTGGCAGGAGCGTTGAAATCAATAAAACCGTCGGACTTTTTGAGCTTCGGCGCGCGTGTGGCGAGGCTGTGGTCCTGGTCGGTGTAGGTAGCTGTGGCGTTTTGTATTTTGTCGATAGTATCTACAAGAACTGGTGCAGCGAGTTCGGCGAGCCTGTCGTGAAGCTGGTCCGCGGTTTCATTGTCTTCGATTTTGGTTTCGGCCTGGGCGAGAATTTTGCCGGCGTCCCACTGTTCGGTGATGGTCGCTATGGTTATTCCGGTTTGGGTGTCACCGTTGATAATAGCCCAGTTGATGGGGGCGGCGCCTCTGTATTTGGGCAGCAGTGAGCCGTGGACGTTTATCATTCCTTTGGGTGGCAGGTTTATAAGCTCGTTGCAGATTTTCTGCCCGAACGCGATTACGAGTATCAGCTCAGGCTCTGCATCGGCAATTTTTTTTATCAGTTCGGGTGATGTGTTATCCGGGGTTTCAATAAACGGAATTGAATTTTCTTTGGCCCATTTGGCGATAGGAGTTGGCGCTTTTTTTCGGCCTCGACCGGCTGATTTTTGTGGCTGGGTGATAATTAACCCTATGCTGTGCTTCGAATCAAGCAGAGCATTGAGACCTGGGATACCGAATTGGCCGCTTCCGAGATATACGATTTTCATTTCAAGCCACAGATAAACAGAAATACACAGATTTCATTTGACAGAGTTAATTAAGCGGATTTTTCGTGGTTTTCAATAAGTTTTTTTAGCTGGCGGCGGTGGGCGATTCTGGCGGCTGAGCCCATTCTGTCGGCGATAGTGACTCCGTCGATGTGGTCGCTTTCGTGCTGCAGGGCTCGGGCGTAAAGGCCTTCGGCCTCTTCGGTAAATTCATTTCCGTTAAGGTCGGTTGCGGTGACGGCACACTGTTTGTAACGCCTTATCTTTGTATAGACCTGTGGTACTGAGAGACAGCCTTCTTCGTGCGCTTCGAGCTTGCCCTGGGCAGTAACGGTCGGGTTAATAAAGACCCTGACGTTTTCGCGGGTGCCGTCGAGACTGATTATAAAGATACGAAGCGGGACGCCAATCTGCGGGCCTGCAAGACCAACGCCCTTTGTCTCAATCATGATGTCGGTCATTTTTTCGACAAGTTTGCGGATGTTATCGTCAATTTTGTCGATGGGCTTGGCTTTTTCGGCAAGAACCTCGGCGGGATAATGAGTGATTTTGCAGTTTTCGATACTGAATTCGTTTTCCATATTTTTTTTCACAACCCCCAGGCTCACCTGGGGGCTAACCGCATCTAACTGTCAAATTCGTCACCGGCAAAGATGCTGCCGAGATAAGTCCTCTTTACGGTTTCGTCCCTTATGATGTCAGCGGGTGTGCCTGAGGCGATGACCCGGCCATGGTCAATTATGTAGGCTTTGTCGACGACTTCGAGAGTTCTTTCAACATTATGGTCGGTAATGAGGATGCTGACGCCGGAGGTTTCGAGGCGGCGAATTTCGTGCTGCAATTCTTCGACGGCGATAGGGTCAACACCGCTAAACGGTTCGTCTAAAAGAATAAGCGAAGGGTCGGTTACCATAGCGCGAGCGATTTCGAGTTTTCGCCGTTCGCCGCCGGAAAGGAAACGGCCCTGGCTGTCTTCGACTTCGGTAAGAGCGAAACGTTCGATGAGCATGTCGGCCCGGCGCTCACGCTCTTCTCTTGTTATAGACATTGTCTCGAGGATGGCGAGAAGGTTGTCACGGACGCTGAGCCTCTGAAAGATGCTGGGTTCCTGTGAGAGATATCCGATGCCAAGACGGGCCCTTTTGTACATGGGCAGCTTGGTAATATCGTTTCCTTCGAAGGTAACACTACCTTCATCCGGGGTAATCATGCCTATAATCATTCTAAAAGACGTGGTTTTGCCGGCGCCGTTTCGGCCAAGCAGTCCGACAATGCTGCGTGGCTCGATCGAGATGTCCACCTCGTTTACGACGGCCCGGCCTGAATAACGTTTTACCAGGCCTCTTGTCTCAAGAAGCGAAAAGTCCACCATGACTGTATACGCCTAAAAAAAATTTCCAAAACTTTCGCACATAGTATAACGACAAGCAAAACTAAAGCAAGGGTCGATTTTGAGGCCGCGGTCTGCGGATGGCAAGATTGATAATGTGCTGGTATTCCGGTATGATTTCTGGTATGAAATGCGTCTTTGTATAATGCTGTAAAGGATTTGTTAATTTAGAGTGGTCGATGTTTGCGTTAATCAGCGATATACATTCGAATATTGAGGCGTTGACGACGGTTCTGGCTGATATCGAAAAGCGGGGCATAAAAACGATATACTGCCTTGGGGACGTAATCGGATACGGGCCGGACCCGAAGCCCTGTCTGGATTTGATTATAAAAAAGACCAAGCTGTGCGTGCTGGGAAATCATGATTATGCGGTCTTCTATGAGCCGACGAATTTTAATTTCGGGGCCGAGCAGGCAAGCTTCTGGACTCGGGATGAATTAGAGAATGAGAACGAGACCGAAGGCAGAAAAAGACGGTGGGAGTTTCTGGGTTATCTTCCGATACGGCGGAGCCTGGAGATGGTATTGGGCGGTGAGAAGACAACGATAGATTTTGTGCACGCAAGTCCGCGAAAACCTATCAATGAGTATATATTCCCAGACGATGTCTATACGAACCCGACAAAGGTGCAGCTATTGTTCGAGAAAGTCAAGCACATATGTTTTGTGGGGCACACGCATCTGCCTGGTGTTTTTCTCGATGAGCCGGATTTCTACCTGCCGGAAGAACTCGGCGAACGGTATCCGATAGTTAATGACGAAAAGGCTATTATCAATATTGGCTCGGTGGGTCAGCCGAGAGACAAGGATAACCGGGCAAGCTATGTGTATGTAGAAGAAAACGAAGTGAACTTTGTCCGGCTGGAATATGATTTCGAAAAGACGATTGAAAAGATAAAGGCAATCGAGCGGCTGGATAATTTCAACGCGGAACGACTTCGGGACGGAAGGTAGAGATTGAATACTGAATAGTGAAGATTGAATAGCGATTCCTTATGAAGATTAAAAAAATTGCATTTTTTGTTTTGGCTGTTTTGGGTCAGATTGGCTCGGCTGTTGCGCCGGCTGCCGAAATGAAGGCGGCGGAATTTGTGCTTGGGGCCGATAGCGCTTCGCCCCAGACGATTGTACTCGGAGCGAGCGACCCGAATACGGAAGACCCCGAGGTTGGATTCAAATTACAACTGGTTCTCAGCTCCAAGGGAGCATCGATAAAGACAGCAACGTTCAGCGATGGCGGCGGCAAGGGATTCGACGACCGTAATCCTAAAGACCCGAAGCCGCTGGTGCTGCTGAAACCGGTGCAGCACGCGGGCGGTCAGATACTGTCGATAGCTAATAATGAATTTATCTTTGTCGACCACAAGCTGCAGCTGCGACTCAATGAGCTTCACTGGGAATGCTTCGGTGTCGAGGTTACGCCGAACGGCTGTCGGAAGGCTACGTTCACTGCGGTAATAAAGAACCAGGTAACAGACGAACCTGTGATTAAGCTGACCAAGACCTACGCCTTGCCTCGGGCAAGCTTCATGGCCTTTTGCAATCTAACGGTTGAGAACCTCTCGGACGCCGAGCAGAACATTCGTTTTAATCTTACCGGGCCGCTGGGGATGGAGCGTGAAGGTGTTCGGACCGATATGAGAAAAGTGATTGGTGGATTTCAAAACGCAGAGGGACAGGTCGTCAGTTCGAAGGTCAATTTGAAGAAGCTTAGAAAGCCAAAAACACCGGAGGATTTACATCTAACCAAAAACAGCAATAAGCTGCTGTGGGCATCGACCGTAAATAAATATTTTGCAGCGGTAGCTGTACCGATTTTAGCGGGAGAACAACAGTGGGTCGCAGGAGTATACGGGACATCTTTTAACCCGGACGGCGATGTCAAGTTCAACAGCGGTGATGAGACAATCGGTTTTGAGATAAAGACGCAGGCGGATACGTTAGCGGCGGCCGGTCAGGAGAATAGTTCGAAGCAATACAATATGGAACTGTATCTGGGCCCTAAAGATAAGAAGCTCTTCGATGAAAACAGTCGCTACAAGGAATTAGGATTATACCTTACAATAGATTTTATCACATGCTGCTGCCCGGCCGCTATCATCCAGCCTTTGGCGTTTGGAATACTCTGGCTGATGAACGCTATCTACGGCGGTA
>CAZNXD010000022.1:0-12707 GCA_964576935.1 uncultured Pirellulales bacterium
CGCCGGTAAGCAGGTAATCAGTTCAGCAATAGAAAAGTGCGGCATCAAATGCGTAATCTCCTGCGCCGCTTTACTGGAAAAAGAGCCAAACCTGCAGGCCGTGCCGCACCTAATGCTGCTGGAAGATATAGCACCCAGGATAAGCCGCACCGACAAGCTTACAGGCTATTTGAAAGCGAGGTTTGCCCCGGCTGTGCTGCTGAATAAAAGTGGTTTTCGCAGCGCGGACGATTTGGCTACGGTCATATTCTCATCCGGAACAAGCGGAAGGCCTAAAGGCGTGATGCTCAGCCACCATAATATCATCTCCAATATCGAATCGATGCTTTCGGTATTCAAATTAAAACACAATGACAATCTCTGCGCCGTGCTGCCTTTCTTTCACTCGTTCGGGTTTGTCTGTTCGCTATGGCTGCCTATAATCGGGGGCGTTTCGGCCGGTTATGTTCCAAATCCGCTTGACGGCAAAGTTGTCGGCGAGGTTGCCCGGAGGAATAAGTCGACTATACTCTTCGCTGCGCCGACGTTTTTGCTAAATTACATTAGGCGCACCGAGCCGAGAGATTTTTCAAATGTAAGATTCGTAATTACCGGCGCGGAAAAGCTCAGGCGTAGCGTAGCCGATTCGTTCGAGGCCAAGTTTGGAATTCGTCCAAAAGAAGGATACGGCGCTACGGAACTTTCTCCGGTTCTGTCTCTTAACCTTCCGGATGATGATTCTATTGATTCCGTTCAGCCCGGCAGTAAAGAGGCAACAGTCGGCCATCCGGTTCCCGGCTGTGCGGTAAAAACCGTTGACCCGCAGACACATCAGCCAACATCAGCCGGTGAGGATGGACTTGTGATGGTCAAAGGACCGAATGTTATGCTCGGCTATCTCGATGAGCCCAGGAAGAATGAAGAAGTGCTCAAAGACGGCTGGTACAATACCGGTGACATCGCCAATATCGATAAAGACGGATTTTTGACTATTACCGACAGGCTGTCACGATTCAGTAAGATTGCCGGCGAGATGGTACCTCATCTGGCTATCGAAGAAGTTTATAACAAGGCGCTGGACGCCACCGAGCAGTTGGTTGCCGTTACGAGTGTGCCCGATGAAAAAAGAGGTGAAGAGTTGGTTGTACTGCATTCGGAAAAAGCTGGTGAAGCTGATAAACTGCACCGTATAATCTCGGACAGTGAGCTGCCCAACCTATGGAAGCCGAAAAGAGAAAACTACATTAAGATAGACGCCCTGCCGGCTTTGGGCTCCGGCAAGCTCGATTTGATGCGAGTAAAAGAAATTGCATCCGAGGCAAAAAAAAGCGACGATAAACAAATCCCCCAAAGGCACAAAGAGGCTTTTTCGCGGCCCCGGAACTGAACAATACCGGACAACGGCGGCAATACAGCATTTCCAACAGCTAAATCTTGACGTTCGCGGCTAAAGCGGATAACATCCTTCCAACAGACCTCTATATTAAACAGCGTTTTTACATGATGAAAGGAAATTAAGAATGTTTGCGACGATTGTAGATGTTACGGCAAGAGAAATTCTCGACTCCCGTGGCAATCCCACGGTTGAAGTTGATGTGCTGCTCGAAGACAGTTCGTTCGGCAGAGCCGCGGTTCCATCCGGCGCAAGTACCGGCGCTTATGAAGCGGTTGAGCTTCGGGACACAAGAGCCAAACGGTATATGGGCAAGGGTGTCGCCACGGCGGTCAAGAACGTTAATGAAATAATCGCGCCGGAAGTGATTGGGCTTGATGCCACCATTCAGGAAGAAGTCGATGAGCTTATGATTAAGCTGGACGGCACGCCTAATAAGGGCAAGCTCGGCGCTAATGCGATACTCGGTGTTTCATTAGCTGTTGCAAAGGCTGCGGCTGACTATGCCGTTTTGCCGCTGTATCGTTATCTTGGCGGCTGTAACGCAAACACACTGCCGGTGCCCATGATGAATATTCTCAACGGCGGCAAGCACGCCGACAACAACGTTGACTTTCAGGAATTCATGATTATGCCCATCGGCGCCAAAGATTTTCCAACCGCTTTGAGGATGGGCGCCGAGACATTCCATACGCTAAAGAAAATCCTGGCCGGCAAAGGCTATTCGACTTCGGTCGGCGATGAGGGCGGTTTTGCACCGACCTTAAAAAGTAACGAAGAGGCCCTCGAAGTAGTGACCGCCGCAATCAAAAAGGCCGGCTATAAGCCCGGCAAGGACATCTCAATCGCGCTGGACCCGGCTGCGACTGAGATGTTCGATTCAAAAACCAAGACGTATAAGTTCTTCAAGTCCGCCCCAAAGAAGAAAGTTTCGTCCGATGCCATGATAAAGCACTGGGCTGGCTGGGTTGATAAGTATCCCATCATCTCGATTGAGGACGGTTTAGCCGAGGATGACTGGAACGGATGGGCTAAGCTCAACAAGCAGCTCGGTTCCAAATGTCAGCTTGTCGGCGATGACTTGTTCGTCACCAATACAAAACGCCTTGCAAAAGGTATCAAGCTCGATTGTGCCAACTCGATACTTATTAAGCCGAACCAGATAGGCACACTCACTGAGACATTCGAAGCGATTAACATGGCAAAAAGAGCCGGCTGGACCGCGGTTATCAGCCATCGAAGTGGTGAAACCGAAGATACGACAATCGCCGATCTGGCCGTTGCATCCGGAGTCGGTCAGATTAAAACCGGTTCGCTCTGCAGAACCGACCGTATCTGCAAATACAATCAGTTGCTGAGAATCAACGAAGAGCTCGGCTCGGCTGCACAGTACGCGGGCTTTATGTTGAAGTAAAAACCTCAGGCATTTAAATATATGCGGCAGCTGCTGTCGTCAACGGATTGACGGGGTTTTGCAGCTGCCGTATTTATGTGGCGCATCTGCATGCGAAGCTTTATTAGACTGCTTTTGTTCGCTGTATTTTTCAGCATAGGGACAGCTTCTCTGGCGACGTCCGTACTCTGCGAGGACCTGCTTCGCTATTACCGTTACAAACAATTACTTGCCCAGGCCGAGCAGAATCTCGAGAAATTAAAATCGTTGAACAAAGAGTACGACGCTCTGCTTGAGAATATACAGAGCGACCCCAATTTGCTGGACCGGGCCGCAATGGCTACGCTTGGCCAACGTCCTGCTGAGCCCAACGCCGTCTATCCCAAAGCATCACCGGAACAATTGGCCGCGGTCAAACAGGCACTGGCTGAAATTAATGAAAGCCGACTTTCAGCCCCGGCCGAACCGAAATGGTTAAAACGAATTACAGAACCATCAAGGCGTCTGACGCTGTTTATATCCGGTGCGGTGCTTGTGCTGATATCTTTTGTGTGTTTTGGCCCGGCCAGGACTATTCGAACCGAAGAAGATTAAGGCCGGTCCGCTCATCAAATTTTCGAGCGGCCTTTATCTGTTCCATCTCAATAATTGTCACTTCGAGTATCAAAAATGTCTTAGCTCCTCCGCGGGGACAGCCGACTATCGTTTCATCGCCCTTGCCGATAGCCGTGTGCATATGCAGCTTTGGCCCTTCCGTATCGCAATAGATAGTGCCGACTCCGAGCACCTCGCCGGGGCCGTCGAAATCCTTGAGGTTGCCTACTATTTTGGGCTTCTCCTGTTTAGGGCCGACTACAACAGAGGCTTTTCTAAAGCCGCCAGTTATCAATACGGCCGCGGATTTGACGTTTTCTTTTTCGGCGATAGATTCGATTGACTCGTATAAATCCTCGCCTTCATAAAGCCTGGCTGCGATTATTCGGCCTGGCTTCGCAATTGCGTATTCCATACAGCCACCCTTACCAGAACAATAGTTAAAACCGTACCGATTTTAGTTGAGCGAGCTCTTTGTGTAAATATTTCTATCGACCCGGACGACAAATGCCAAATTTCCGTAATTTTTCCCAAAATTTTTGAACCATGCTTCAGGCCGGGCCGTATAGTGGATGTAATAATAACTTCATCCTCCTCCTTAAATAAAGGCCTTAACGGCGTGGGTATGAGCGGGCAGTAATAACGGGGAACGTTATTACTACCCGCTTCTGTTTTATCAGGAAATCTCCGCCATAACCATATTGCTCATTCTGAAACTAATGGGCATTCTCGTAAATTACCATCTTTGCTACCGGCCGGTTTAATGCCGGCGACCAGGCGTTGGGTCGGTGCCCGAGTGGCTAAAGGGGACGGGCTGTAAACCCGTTAGCGTAAGCTTACGGTGGTTCGAATCCACCCCGGCCCATTGCTGCAATGTCACTCTCTAATCAAATCCTGCTCGGATTTTATATGCCTCGATATTAGCCCGAAATATGGCGTTTATCGGCGTAAATCGCCGTTTTGAGCCACACAGCAATCATCCCTATGGCGGAAATCGTTTGACTCGGCTGATAAAATGGGCTATAATCGTTTATTCTGCAATATTAAGGCTCTCTCTTTACGCCGCGGTCTTCTTTTGGCGCGTCTCGGAGTAAGGGTATCGCCGTTACGGCAAACCTTGTAAGGAAATCGGAGAATGGTTATGAAAAGCAAGCATCAAGTCAAGCGTTGTCCCAAAACAGGTAAAATCATTAATTCAATCCGCAGGCACAAATGGGTGTGGTGGTTAAGCCCGTTTATTGGTCTTGGCGCACTCATCTGGTTCCTCGTGCGCGTCATTCCCAAACCATCGCGTGCTACATACCCCTGCCAACGGGTAGCCTTTCCGCTTGCCTCTGGTTTTATTGCCTGGCTGATTGCGCTAATCGGCTCAGCAGCAGCCTACAAAAAAGCGAAGGTAGCCATTGTACGGTCGCGCTATGTCGCCGCGGCAATGTGTATCGCGGTCAGCGTCGGTTTTATCTGGGGGGCTATGAACACCACACACCAAAACCCGGTGTACGCCCATGAGCCAATCGTACATAACAGCCCGATTGGCGATGCCAGGGGTATTTTCCCGGGGCGTGTAGCCTGGATTCACGACGCCGATGCTACTGACTGGGACGGCCCAGGTTCTGGAAATCCACACTGGTATACCGACACTTGTACCGACCCTGATATTGTCGCTGAAATGATGTCAGATGCACTTCAAGCCCTGACGGGTAGAGATAACGACCCAAACGCATGGGATGCGATATTCAGAAACTTCAATCAGCAGATGGGCAAAGGTTACGTCGGATACACGCCGGGTGAAAAAATCGCGATAAAAATCAATAACGTTTTGATAATTAACCAAAGCAGTGGGACGAAACCCCCTGGGTATGTGGATAACATAGACAACTCGCCCCAGCTTGCGATAGCCCTTCTGAGACAGCTAATCGATAACGCAGGCGTCAGCCCCGGCGATATAAGTATAGGTGACCCTCAAAATAGTATGGGTGATCACTGGTACAATATAGTTTATGCCGAGTGCCCGGGTGTTGTTTATCTGGTAAAGGAAGATTTATATCTTACCGGCAGAACACCGGTCGATAAAGACACCTCTGCGCCATTCTACTGGAGCGACCCGGTTACCTCTCGTGTGACAGGCAAAACCCAGGATTATATCCCGGACTACTTTGCACAGGCGGATTACTTCATAAACTTTCCGATTCTCAAAAGCCACGACAGCGGAGGAATAACAGTCGGCGGCAAAAACCACTACGGCTCTTTAATGAGAGCGCCGAACGCCTCCGGCTACTATAATATGCACTATACCAGGCCGCATTGTGCGGATAGCCCAACTTTACCCGAAGTTCCGGGGATAGGAAATTACAGGGCAAATGTTGACCTGATGGGACATCCGAAGCTTGGCGGTAAAACGATGTTAAGCCTGATTGACGGTCTTTACGCTGGTCGAAGCTGGGATTCCCAAACAATTAAATGGGATATGGAGCCGTTCGACGGGGATTGGCCAAGCAGTATTTTCCTCTCGCAGGACCAGGTCGCAGCAGATTCAGTAGCGTTTGATTTTATGGACGAGGAATGGGACGCCAGCCCCCCTACCAATCTTAATGGACATCCGCAGCATTCCGGCACAGATGATTATCTGCACGAGGCGGCACTGATACCCGACCCATGTTCGGGTGCAACATATGACCCGAACAACGATGGAGGATTGACAGAAAGTCTCGGCGTTCACGAGCACTGGAACAACGCGACCGACAAACAATACAGCAGAAATCTCGACCCGGCTAACGGAGAAGGTATTGAACTGGTAACTGAACCGGGGCTTGTCGGAGATTTCTATAGAGACAATGTTGTGGACTTTAAAGATTTTGCTATTTTCGCCGAGGCCTGGGGTAGTGAGCCCGGCGATGATAACTGGAATCCGGCCTGTGATTTGTCGATATCCGGCAAAATTGATGAATATGACCTCGCTGACTTTTTCGACAGCTGGCTCGATCTCATTATCACCGACCTGATTGTACCGGGAGCGACGCTACAGGAGGTTTACTCCGAATCCGGCACCAGTTTCGAGGGACCGATGTGGGACCCGGCCAGCGGGAAACTTTTTTTTTTCCAGGAGAACGTCTCCATATCGAACCTTACGGCTTGATTCACCCGGCAGCGTAACAGTCTGGCTGAACAACGCCCCCGAGACTAACGGGATGTTTCTCTCGCTGGAAGGTCGGATGCTGGCTGCCGACGAAAATCCGAGGCAGGTATCGAGTCATCGCATCGACCCGACCGGGCCGGGCGATTCCCAGATACTGGCTGACTCAACGGATGGCATTTCGAAAAAGCCGAATGACCTTTGTCAGCTGACCAACGGCAATATTTATTTTACCTGTCCGGATTGGGGTGCAGGCCCGACCGATCCGGGCCAAGGTGTTTTTCTGCTTGAACCTGATGGCACGGTAACAATGGTTAAAAACGGCCTGTATCAGCCAAACGGCGTCATCTGCTCACTTGATGAAACCAAGCTCTATGTCGCAGAAAGCAGCCACGGCGGCACTACTACCAGCAGAGCGAGAGAACGATGGTGGGTCTACAGCATCAATCCTGACGACACACTGGACGCCGGCTCTGTGTTCTTCAAACCGGCAAGTCCACCAAATCCCAGTAATGTTCCTGACGGTATGACTATTGACCAGTTGGGCAATCTGTATTTCAGCGGGCTCGGTGGTGTCTGGATTATCTCTCCGCAGGGTGAACAACTGGAATTCATTTCGCTGCCTCAACCCATCTATAATGTTACCTTTGGCGGGCCGGACGGAAAAACCCTGTATATGACCTGTCAGGAAAAAGTCTATAGTCTTGCTATGAATGTCAGCGGAGGTGGAAATCACAGTTGGTAGAACTAATAGAGCCAGGGTAAACTAAGAAGTAAAACAGAATATGATTTTTGTAACACTGCGGCCGGCGAGGAAATCGCCGGCCGTTTTTATATATAGCATTACAGCCGTACTTCGTCTGAGAGAAAACCAGGTCTATATAAAAGAAGCAGCGAGCGGTTGGCGGGCACCGCTCGCTTTATACTTATCACCCTCCTAACCGGGTGCTAATGTGCTTTTCTGCGTGAGATTTTACCCGGACTTCGTTTGTGTCAGTTAGTTTTCGGACGTTGTTTCCGGGGCCAAATAACCGAAAAAAGCAAAAACTACAGCACATTTGGTCCGAAAATAACTGTAGATTTGGGCCTGCAAAAAGGGGTGAGAAATTTCATTTAACAATTTGTGGCGGAGTTAATAAGTAAGCCGATTCTTAATGCCGAAAATATAATAGAAGCGTCGATATATATAGAAATTACCATAGAGCGGCTCAGGATAAATTACGGAGATTAAAATATGCCTTCAGTTAAATCACCGCCAAAGTCAATGAAGATAGGCCAGATTAAAGAAAAGGCTCAGGCACTTGGTATCAATCCGGGCAAAATGAAAAAGACCGAGCTGATTCACGCCATTCAGCACGCCGAAGGCAACACCGCTTGCTTCGGCACAGCAGAGGGATTTTGCCCGAATTCGGACTGCTGCTTCATGCACGACTGTCTCAAGACTTAACTTTAAGAACGAATCGGCTAAGCTTTTTCTCGCACGATTTTAGCGCCGACGGGATTCAGCCTTTGCTCGATTCTTTCATAACCCCGGTCGATGTGGTAGACCCTGTTCACTATTGTCGTACCTTCCGCCGCCAGGGCCGCTATTACAAGAGCCGCTGATGCTCTCAGGTCCGAGGCCATAACCGGAGCTGCTATCAATTTCTTCACGCCGGCTATGACTACGGTCGAACCTTCCTTTCGCAGATTCGCAGCCATTCTATTAAGCTCCGCGACGTGCATAAAGCGATCCGGAAAGACCTTTTCGATGACTATACTGTTACCCTCGGCCAGTGACAATAGCGCCATAAACTGCGCCTGAAAATCGGTGGGAAAACCCGGAAACGGCTGAGAGGAAATATCGGCGGTATTAAGACGGCCTTTGCTCGTTACAACACAGCCATCTTTGCTCTTGTCGACGGTAACACCGATATCTCTTAGTTTATCGACAACGGCCATCATATCGTCGAGACGACAATTCTGTATTTCGAGTCGGCCTGATGTTATTGCCGCTGCGGCCATAAAAGTACCCGCTTCTATACGGTCGGGAATTACTGAGTATGTGACGGGCTTTAATTGCTTCACGCCGTTTATTACCAGCCGCGGCGAGCCGATGCCTTTTATCTTTGCTCCCATTTTTTTAAGACAATTTGCCAGGTCGGTTATTTCCGGCTCGCAGGCGGCAGATTCGATAACGGTTCTGCCCTTCGCCAATACCGCAGCCATCAACACATTAGCTGTTCCAAGAACGGTTGAACCAAAGGCCCCGCCAAGAAAGATTTCTTTACCGGTAAGTCCATTCGGCGCCTGCGCGACTATATAGCCGTTCTCAATATGGATTTTCGCGCCAAGCTCACTTAGTCCCCTTATATGAATATCAACAGGCCTGTAGCCGATAGCACATCCACCCGGCATGGAAACCTTCGCTCGCCCGCAGCGAGCGAGTAAGGGACCGAGTATGCAGATGCTGGCCCGCATTTTACGAACAATCTCGTATTCCCCGACAGGATTATCAACGACGCTCGAATCTATAGTCATCTCGCCGTTGTCTTGTCGTTTGACTTTACAACCAAGCTGCTCCAGCAATTCGCCACAGACCGAGATGTCCGACAGATGCGGTACATCTTTTATCACAGTCCGGCCCGGTGCGAGAATCGCCGCGGCCATTATGGGCAAAGAGGCATTCTTGGAACCGTTTACCCTTACAGTACCCTCGAGCTGAACAGGTCCTGTGATGCGAAAGATATCCATACCTATTTTCCTTGAAAGGGCCGGTGCGTTTTGACATACTCTGCCAACCGCACCGGCTAAGTTGATTACTCTAATAAAATGCGGCTGTGCTTTCAAGTTTGTTGCCGAAAGATACAAATGAATCTTTTTGAGACGATAGTAAAATTTCTGCGTCAGATAGACAGCTTGGAGGTAACTTGCGCCCTTGGAGCGGGGGTACTTGCGTTCTGGCTTTTAAGGAATTCCCTGGGCAGAAAGGCCCTGGTGGGGTCGCAGCCGCGGCGAAACAACATGCCAAGATATGTTCCGTTCGCCGTGCTGATTTTCTGGGTAACAATTACAACACTCGGGTTGGCCGCTGCAGACTATCTGCTTAAAAACAAGCCGGGTCAGGTCGGTGTGCTTTGGGATAACCTGATACAGTGTCTCGGCTCGACAGTGTCGATAGTTGCTATAGTCTTGCTGGCTCACAGGAGCTTTGCAAGAGGAGTTAAGGGTTTCGGCCTTAGTCTGCGGAAGCTTCCGAAGGACATACCTTTTGCTTTTTTGAATCTTCTGGCCGCCTGGCCCGTGGTAGCGGCCGTGTTAGTAATTACAGGCTTGATAGGTAAACGTCTGTTTGGGCCGAGCTTTGAGATTGAACCTCACCAGGAGCTGCAAACACTTCGGCAATATTCTCAATGGCCCATAGCGGCTGTTATTCTGATAAACGCCGCAATAGTGACATCCATATTCGAAGAAATGCTCTTTCGCGGGCTGTTTCAGACAATGATACGCTCGCATATATACAGGCCGTGGTTGTCGATTCTATTAAGCTCGGTGCTTTTCGCAGTCGCTCACGTCAACATTGCTCACTGGCCGGCGCTTTTTGTGCTTGGAGTTTGCCTTGGATATGCCTATGAGAAAAGCGGTTCATTGTTCAGGCCTATTATTATTCACAGCATTTTTAACGGCCTTTCTATTATAGCGGTACTACTGGCGAGCTAAATTTATGTGGTCGTTACCGCGCCGGGTATGCGATAGCGGCAAGTAGTGCCTGTGAATACCTGCCCCAAAGTTCATCACGGCTAATCTGACCGACTTCGCCAGGCAACTCGAACGTAATAATCGGTATGCCCAGGACCAGGCCGCTGTAAGAGCCAAGCGAGCCCGGCATTGCTCCGAGTTTACGCACGGGCAAATCGCAATGTTCCGCCATGACCTTAGCCAAATCTTCCGCCGGGCCATCGTAGTCGATGCAATTGAGCGGCTGATGGATTGAGATGATAACGTCAGGCTCATATTCATCTATGAGTGTCTTTATCGTGACAGCTTCAGGTTCAGATAACTCGGCCAAGCCAAAACGAGCGGTATTTTGACGATTAGCGGCTAGGAAGTTTCTGTTCAAATCAACACCATTGGTATTGAACCGTGTCCCGGCAGCCAAGCCATCAGGATTGGCAACAGGAAGCAGCACGACTGTACGGCCTTTAAGTACAGACCTGTTGTCACAAAGATACAGGCGGAGCTGCTCAGCAAGAACAGCACTGGCCGGTTCGTTTCCGTGTATCGCCCCGAGGAAAAGGATTGTCCGGCGGCCGTTGCCGTGTACTGAATACTGAATCGGCCGGGCCTGAACGGAATAGCCGGCGATAAGTGTTTCGACGTCCCAGCAACAGCACCGAGGCGGGAAAAAAGCCTCCCATGTATCCTGTATTGTGCCGCAGCCCTGAGTCAGGATTACCAAACAAGTGCATGCAAGTATCAGAAGTGTCTTACGAAGCAAATCCTTTAACTTTCACAATACGATGTTATCAACTAAGGCCCAGGACATCGGCCATTGTGTACAAACCCGGTTTTTTGCCGATGAGCCACTCGGCGGCGCGCAGCGCGCCCCTTGCGAAACCTTCCCGTGTGTGAGCATTATGAGCCAGGCAAACTGTTTCACCCAACGTGCTGAAAAAGACCTCGTGTTTGCCGGCGATATCTCCGGCGCGAACAGCGTGTATGCCGATAGTGCCTTTTTTGCGCAAGGCATCTTTGCCATGCCGGCCAAAGTTAAGACAGTCCGGATAGTTTCGGCCTGTAGCTTTGCAGATATTCTCTGCCAGCGTCAAAGCCGAGCCGCTGGGGGCGTCTTTTTTGAAGCGGTGGTGCTGCTCGACAATTTCTATATCATAATCGCCGCCCAGCATGGACGCGGCTTTGCCTGCAAGTGAAAACAAAACATTCATCCCGACGCTCATGTTCGTTCCGTATATGACAGGGATAATCCCGGCGGTATTTTCGATTTTCTTTTTCTGCTTTTCTCCCAGGCCGGTAGTACCCATGACCAGGGGAACTTTTTTATCGACGCAAAAATCAACGGCGGCATCTGCAGCTTCGGCGCCGGAGAAATCAATCACCACATCGCAAGCATCTGGAAAATGACAATCCAACTGCACCGCAATTTCTCTAGAACCGGTTAGCCGGCTTATGTCCTCACCGAGGTCGGGGTGACCTTCTCGCTCAACAGCACCAACAACCTCAAAATGCCCTGCTTCGGCCGCCAGAGACAGGATAAGCCTGCCCATTCGGCCACAGGCCCCTATGACGGTCAGTTTCGGCTTCATTACAGACTCCTTCAAGTTCAATTGACATTAAGGCCGATTAGAAATATAACTATCTTAATGGTACTTTACAAGGCAGGTTTAAAGAAACCCTTTTGACGGGCAGACGTATATAATAAATGGAGGTACTAAAAATGCAGATGAAGTTAACGACAATTCTTATGGTTGTAGGCATTTGCGCCGTTTTGGTGCTCAGTGTCGGGTGTGAAAGTGATGCTCAGACCGGCGCCGGAGTCGGTACGCTGGCCGGGGCGGGCATAGGACAATTAGCCGGCGGCGATACTGAATCGACGCTGATTGGCGCTGCCGTCGGTGGTGGTGCCGGGTATTTAATCGGCAACGAGCAGGATAAGAAGAAAACCAAAGCCGAAATGGAAGACCTTCGAGCGGAAATGAATATCGTCACGGTTAACATCACCAACAGTAACGGCTCGGTGATTCCGGTCAAGCTCCGCAAGCAGGGCGTTGGATACGTAGGGCCTCGCGGCGAATACTACGATACACTGCCCACCAGTGAACAGCTAAGGCCCATATACGGTTTCTAAGCTATAGCGCAACAAACAATGAAAAAAACGGGCTAAGAGCACTGCAGTACTCTTAGCCTCTGCTATGGTAATCCACCACAAGGAGTGGTAGCTTTTGTGTCATTCGAATTTGCTACGTGGGATTATACGTAGCGAATGCATCGTCGGATTGTCTTTGCGGCTGGTTCGGCCATTTCAATTCGTCAAAGAGAAACTCTGTAGCCTGTCTCAACATCACACCGGGCATACAAGGATTCATTTCCAGGGCCCCGACGATACCATTGTCGTACTTCTGTAAAGTATCCAGAAGGTATTTCCAGTCCTGGCAAGCTATACCGCCCTTGAGTCCCGGCGGTTCGTGGTCGTCCGTCTGGCCGTAGTTGTCGGCGAG
>CAZNXD010000023.1:0-12479 GCA_964576935.1 uncultured Pirellulales bacterium
GCCGTGCGCGTGTAATAAAGCGGCACAACCTCATTTTCGAGCATATTATAAATCGCCTGCGATTCGACCGAATCCTGATATCCGGCGTCTTCGTAGCTCTCCCCGGCACCGATTACCCAGCCGCCGTCAGGCCTGTAACCCTCACACCACCAGCCGTCAAGCGTACTCAGATTAAGCGCGCCGTTCAGCGCCGCCTTCATACCGCTCGTACCGCTGGCCTCCATCGGTCTTCGTGGGTTATTCAGCCAGATATCAACACCGCGAACCATATAGCGGGCGACGTTCATTTCATAGTCTTCCAGAAATACTATTCTGCGCCTCACGTTGTACTGGTTGGCGAAGTGGATTATCTGCCGAATTATCTCTTTGCCTTCGGCATCTCTCGGATGCGCCTTTCCGGCAAATACAATCTGAACCGGCATTTCAGGATTGGTCAGAATTTTTATAAGCCTTCTCGGGTCTTTCAGAAGAAGGTTTCCTCTCTTATACGTTGCGAATCTCCTTGCAAAGCCGATCGTCAACGCTTCCGGGTCAAGCACTTCTTCGGCCCAGTTCAGTTCAGCATGATAAGTTCCTCTGCGCTGCATCTGAGCCTTGAGTCGATTCCGCGCAAAGGCCACCAGACCAACCTTGCTTCGCAGATGAGGCCGCCACAGTTCTTCATCCGGAATTGAATCTATATTCTTCCACACATCGCTATCAACCGGCTCTTCAGACCAGTCAGGACCAAGATACCGCTCAAAAAGAACGTTCATCTCTTCGCTCAGCCAGCTCTTGATATGCACTCCATTGGTAATCGAACCAATCGGTATTTCCTCGACCGGAACCTGAGGCCATAATGGCGACCATATCTGCCGCGACACTTCTCCGTGCAGCTCGCTAACGCCGTTTCGATATGAGCTCAACCGAATCGCTAATACAGGCATCTTGAATGTCTCTTCAGTATCCTGCGGATTCACCCTGCCAAGCGCAAGCAGTTGTTCTTTACTTATCCCAAGGACCGAACACTGCGAACCAAGGTACTTCTCAATCATTTGGGGCGTAAACTCATCATTACCCGCCTTGACCGGCGTATGTACCGTAAAGACATTTCCCGCCTTGGTAGCCTCGAGCGCCTCATGGAAAGTCATATCCTCCTCGGCCATCAATTCCTTTATTCGCTCAAGACCAAGAAACGCAGCATGCCCCTCATTCATATGACAAACAGTTGGCTTTATCCCCACCGCTCTAAGTAATCGCAAGCCGCCGATGCCAAGCATTATTTCCTGCTTGATGCGCATCTCGCTGTCACCGCCGTACAAGCTGGAGGTTATATGCCGACCCTGCGGCGAGTTGCCCTCAATATTCGTGTCAAGAAGGTACAGCTTAACTCGACCGACATCGACCGACCATATCCTTGCATGAACCGGCCCCTCAGGATATTCAACCGAGATAATAATTTCGTTGCCTTCGCTGTCTCTGACATGCTCGACAGGCATATTGTAAAAATCGCATGCAACATAGGCTTCCTGCTGCCAGCCGTCGATGTTCAGATACTGGCGGAAATATCCTTTTTGATAAAGCAAGCCCACTCCGACCATCGGTATGCCCAAATCTGATGCCGTTTTGAGATGGTCGCCTGCCAGTACGCCAAGACCACCCGAATAAACCGGCAGACACTCATGCAATCCAAACTCGGCACTGAAATAAGCAATAACGTCGGACGACTCGGCAGTTGTTTCTCTCTGGAACCAGGCCGGGCTTTGAATATAACTTTTGAGTTTTTCCGAGTATCTGCTCAGTTCAGAAAGGAAGCTTTCGTTCTTCGCAAGTTCGTCCAGCCTCTCTTGTGAGACACCAGCCAGAAGTCTCACCGGATTGTAGCCGCAGCCCTTCCAGAGGTTGCTGTCGATACGCTTGAACAGACGAACCAAATCAAGATTCCAGCACCAGAACATATTCCGTGCCAGCACTTCAAGTTCTTTCAGTTTTTCCGGCAGTGCGGGCAATACTATGAAGCTTCGCATGTTAGGCATATCATCTACCTCCGTATGTCAATACTAAAAGCTACGCCGCTACCGGCATAAACGGCGAGCACTAAAGGAGATAATCGACAATTCTATCGGTACGCTTAATTATAAAAGCGTCTCTGTGGTGGTTGACGGTCTGATAAACCATGCTGTCGGAAAGCTAATATTGCCAAAAACAAAAGGCCTGCCGAAACAGGCCTTTGCTATTTGTCAAGCTACCTCCGCAAACGCCGTAAAAAGAGCGTTTGAAATAAACCCAGTATTGCTAAGTGGGCAATCATCGCTTGAGTCCAGAAGTCCCATCAAGTGGGCGTTCCTGACCCATCAAGGTCTGATTTCCCTGAGCGTGGGTATCGGTTCTTTCAAACCAATCTCTTCTTACGTACACAGCAGGGGTTAGCCCGCACCTTTCTTATAGCATATCTACCTTACAAAATCAAGAAAAACTTTAAGTCTATAAATCTTATTTTAGCCTGCACTAAACGACAACTAACATATGAAGTTTAAAAACTGTAAGCAGGTAAAAACTAAGCGCAGAAAATAACCCCGGCACATACAGCCCGGGGTTATCCGGAAAAACTCTCCGCTCTTCTTTAGCTTTCTTTTTCCGCAGCCTGAGCCTCAGGAGCCTGTTCTTCGGCAGTAGCGGCTTCTTTAGCAGCTTGCTCCTCAGCGCTCTTACGGCCGGCGTGGCTTTTGCGATGCGCAACCTTGGGAAGGCCCAATACGCTGTCCTCTTTAGTCCAGCGCTGCTCATCTTTTAAAACTTCTATTCGCTCGGCTCTCGTTAATACATTACGATGCCTGCTCAAAGCCCCTTTAATTTTCAGTGAAGGATCTATACTCATCAAACATTCCTCAAAAGACTAATCATCAAATTTCATTCCGTACGCACTTTTAAAATCGAACGAGCCGTAACCCGCCGGAGCCTCATAACCCGCACCTAACTCCACAATCCTCTGCTTTGCCCTGTAGCCGTCCGTGCCGGGCCGCTGCGGGTTATCATACTTAGCCGTTGTTACCAGGTAATACGTCTGTCCGATTTTCCTTATCTCTGTTTCTATTCCGTGCCCGCTAAAATACGCCTGGACCGGAATAAGCTGAGTCTCATTCTTCCATGCCTGTATTACTATCCTGTTATTGCCCGCCGATGTCAAACCTGTATTGCCGGAATTATCTTCTGGCTCAGTTTCATCAATACCGGCTTCTTCTTCACTTGCCACAGCCGACTCAACGACTACAGGCTGTTCAACAGATTCAGCCGCCGCAACCGAGCCCTTCAGGGCCCTGTGCTGCCCGAACCGATAAGACGCCAGAGCTAATAATGCCACAGCTAAACCTATAGCAATAGCCAGTTGATACGGCACTGAAATCTCTAACCTGCCGCGATTAACCTGCACCATCTTAGGCTTTTGGCTAAATGCCGCGCTTTTCACCAGCCTGCGCCGACTATCGCCCAACCGATTCGGGCGGGTGCAAACGCTGCAAGTCCTTATTACGACGCTTGTTAGAAAGGCTTCGAGTGAAGACCTCGTACAGCGCCATCTTTTTCTTTTTACGTGCCATAAACTGACCGTATTTATCTTTAGTCGCCATTTCTACAAAATTTCCTGCTTTTTTTCAATGATAAACTAACGACAATCCTTTTCTCTTGGAAGGAAAAACAGCAAAAACCCAGCCCCGGCAGGCCTGTTAATACTTCTTTCTGTACCGGGCCGCAGAGATATTCAGAAGTTTTCGATACTTTGCAATGGTCCTGCGGGCAAGGTTCTTAATCCCGAATTCCTCGAGCTTTTGCCGAATCTTGTCATCGCTCAGCGGGTCGCTCTTATCCTCGGCATCGATAATCTGCTGCAACTTAGCCCGAATCGCCTCCCAGCTGAGCCCGGAGCCGTTTTCATCTTCAGTACCGCCGCTGAAGAACTTTCGCAACGGAACCACACCCCACTCACAAAGAAGATACTTATCAGCCACAGCTCTGGAAACTGTCGCAATATGCACACCCACATCCTCGGCAACTTTGGACATAGGCAATGGCTTAAGATACAGCTCGCCTTTGTCAAAGAACACCCGCTGGTATCTTACTATAGATTCCGTCACGCGCAGCATCGTACTTTTTCTCTGTTCTATAGCTTCGATTATCCATTGAGCTGAGCGAATGTTATACTGCAGAAATTTCTTGGCGTTATCAGCAAGAGAAGCGTCTTTTGACATTGTCGAATAATAATCGCTTATCCTAAGATTCGGCAGGTGCGTATTTGCAAGACGAACTACATAATCACCCGGCGCCTCATCCGATGCTTCGACAATAACATCAGCCGATATCGCATGATTTCGCGCCTGACCCACCTGCAGCCCGGGAGAGGTATCGAACTTGCTCATGTGCTTAATAGCCTCGTTGATTCGCTCGATAGAACACTCCATTTTCATGGCTATCTCCGGCAGATTATTAGCCAGCAAATCGTCCATGTGCTCGGATATCAGCTCTTCCTCGAAGCTCATGTCCTCACCACTGTTGGCCATCTGAATGAGCAGACACTCTTTCAAATTCCTCGCGCCTACTCCAATCGGTTCGAGCTTCTGCACCAATGGAAGTGCCGCTTTAAGGTCATCGTATGTAAAATCATTACGGTCTTTATTATGCAGCTGCTCAAGTCTGACACTAAGGTATCCCCGGTTGTCTATAAAATCGATTATAGACTGCCCCGCCGCTTTAACCGAATCTTCCGCCTCGACAAGCCCCCACTGTTCTGACAAATGCTCATGCAAAAACTTCGGTGCCGCCTCGGTATTCTTTAGAGCTTCGAGTTTAGCGTCCGGCGCATCGTCGTGACTGGTCCGCCTGAACGTACCAGCCCGGTCCATATAATCGCAATAATCATAACCAAGACTATCTACACGCTCGAACGTCTCCAGTGATTTATCACTGGAAACCGACGAATCAGGGAGCTCTTTCGTCTGAGTCTCCTGCGATTGACCCGCTTCTGGCTCAGCGCTGCCAGCAGGTTCTTCAACTTCAAGAACCGGATTGCTGTTCAATTCCTGCTCAATCCGTTCCTGAAGTGCGAGTATAGGAAGCTGGAGAATCTCCATCGACTGAATCATGCGCGGAGCGAGCTTCATCTTTTGCTCCATCCGCATCTGAGCTGACATCTCCAGTCTCATAAAATCACCCTGTGATATGCTCTAAAACCAGTTGTTCTAAAATCACCGCTTCCATTATACCATATACTCATCGTTTAATTACCACCGAATTCGGCGATTCTGCACAACCAACTTTTATTGCAGTTCCTGCCTTGCCGTTATAGCGTCGGTCAAATTCCTCGCACTGGCGTATTCGATAGTCGTACCAGTCGCCAGCCCCCTTGCCAGACGTGTCATCTTAATACCCATCGGCTTCAGCAATGAGCTTATATAAAGCGCCGTCCCGTCACCCGCCATATTGGGATTGGTCGCCATGATAACTTCTTCAACATTGCCCGAGCGTGCTCTTTCAACTAATTTATCAATTGTCAAATCTTCCGGCTCCATCCCCTCCAGCGGCGCAATATGTCCGCCGAGAACATGATAAACCCACTTACACGCGCCCGTCTTTTCAAGACTGATAACATCCTTAGGCTGCTCGACCACACAGATTAAACTCTTATCACGTCGTTCATCCGAGCACACAGAACAAAGCTCACCCTCTGCCAGGTTACAGCAGACGCTGCATCGTTTAATCTTTGTCTTAACCTCGCTGATAGCCTTAGCCAGCTTCATAGCTTCATCGGTGCCGGTCTTTAAAATATAAAAGGCCATCCTTTCGGCAGATTTGGGCCCAACCCCCGGCAATCGACCCAGCTCTTCGATTAGCTTATTCAAAGTTTCAGTGTAAGCGTTAGTCAAAACTCTTGGTTCCCAAAGACAGTAAAAATTAGAACATGTGTTGAACTAAACACACAGACAATACTATGCGATAACATATTAAGATTTTTCCTTTTCCGCATGGTACCTTAGTATTTCCTCAATGTCACGCCTGTGGTAAAAAAGAGCGTAATCGAAAGGCAAATTATCGTTGTTATCTTTAATATCTGTCTTAGCGCCGGCTGCTAAAAGCAGTTCAACCATCTCCCTGCTGCCGGAAGCAGCTGCATAATGCAGTACAGTACAACCTGTCTCATCTCTAAAGTTTACAGACGCTCCTTTGGATATCAGCAGCTCAGCCATGCCCTTGTTTTCCATAAAATCGGCAATACAAAATGACAATGCAGACCTTCCACTATTATCGCGGGCATTAACTTCAGCTCCATGATCCAACAACAGCTTCGCAACTTCTATTTTGCCGGTGCGCATTGCCGCATGCAAAGCGGTTTGTCTATGATAGTCTGCAGCGTTTACGTTTACACCTTTTTCAATCAATAATTCGGCAATATCTACATGTCCGGACGAAGCTGCATCGTGCAAAACGGTAGTTCCTAATGTATCGACAGCGTTTACGTCGGAATTGTGCTTTATTAATAATTCCACCATTTCTTTGTTGTTATTTAACGCAGCAATATGTAAAAGAGTACTGTCTTTGCAATCCCTAAGATTAACTGCGTCGGGCATTTTTTGTAAGTAATCCTTCACATACTCAACATTTCCCCAATAGGCGTATTGAAACAAAGGGTTGCCGCCTATGCATGGCTTTCGCGGGTCGAGGGCTTTGTTCTTCTCGAGCAGTTCAACTATCTGATTGCATTTATTCATTTTGGCATGCGTTAATGCGGAAGAATACGACTTATCTACAACGTTAATATCCGCACCATTTTCAATAAGGAAATTCACCGCCTCATAGTCGCACTTTATGACTGCTGTCATTAAAGGCGTAATGTCCATATAGTCTTTTGTATTAATGTCTGCTCCCTTGGAAATGAGATATTTCATCATGCTGATATCGCCCTGAAAAGACGCATAATGCAGAGGCGTAGCCCCTGTTTCGGTTTTTGCTTGTATGTTGGCACCGGCTTCGACTAATGCCTTGGCGATTTCTAAACTTCCATTTTTAACTGCTCCGTGCAAGGACCTCATTCCAAGTCCTGCTTTCGCATTCGACAGTTCTTTATTCATCTTCAGCAAACGTTGAACTTCCTTGAGATTACCCCGGCTAATGCTGTAATGAATATAACTGGTGGCAGAATCACCGACTTCGCTTATATCATAACTGTAAGCATTGATTGGTGTTTCCATGACGATTATAAAAAAGGCTGTAATAAATAACAGCATGCAAGGTAATCCAAATTTGTTATCAAGCAACCTATACATTTTAATTCTATCGTTCTTCAATATTAACTATCCTGCCGCCCAGCCCCGTCAGCACTTTCCGCACCGCGGGGTCACTCATCAGCTCATTTCTTCTTTCTGCCGAACCGCTTCTTTGGGGCGCATCACCGCTGGTATCTTTGTCTTGTTCAGCCACTTCTAATTTGAGTGTTACCGGTTTAGCCAGGTGTTTGCCCAGGACCAACTGAATTTTTTCCAACCTGCCGTTGCTTTGACAAAGGTTCTTCGACGCCGCGTCGAACAAAAGCGTCAAACTACTTCCATCAAACCTTACTGGTTTTGCCCTGCTCAGCAATCCCGCCGTTGCGCTGCCCATCTCAGTAGCGATTACGCTTACGACCTTCAACCAGTTAGCTTTGATTGAGCTGATATCAGTTAGCGTAGAGAGATTTGCCGTCTCTGCAGGGCTGATTTGTGTCGGCTCTGAAATCTTAGCAGGTCTGTCACTTACTTTTGCGTTTTTTTTTACCGGCTGACTACCGCCCTTACCCGCACCGCCCAGCAACTGCTCGACATTAAGAAAATGTTCACTCATTGCAAGCCGCAGCAGCAACGCCTCAAGCAGCGCCCTTGCCGTCTCACTGCTCTTTAATCCCCACCGAGTCTTCTCCAGGGCCGTTATGTTATAGATAAGCGCCGGTACATCATATTTTTCGGAAAGTTCGGTAATCGCTTCTCTCTGCCCCGCTGTCAGGATAAGTATCTCCGAATCGGCACCCGCCGATTTAGCCACCATCACATCACGCATAAAATCGACCAGCGCATCGGTTATTTGTATTTCGCTCAGCCCGCTGTTAAGCAATTCATTAGTCACCTCTAATGTGCCCGCTGCATCGCCTTCAGCGATTTTACCGACCAGTTTCGCTATACTCTCGCTGTTCGGACAGCCAAGAAACTGCTCTATCAATTCGAGCTTTAGCGGCTCGGCGCCCGTACTGATAAGCCTGTCCAGGAGGCTCAGCCCATCCCGCATCGAACCGTTCGCCATCTTCGCCAGATGCACCACCAAATCGTCATCATATTTAATCTTCTCAGCCTTGAGTATCTTACGAAGCTGCTCAGCGATAAGACTAACACCTATATTGTTAAAATCAAACCGCTGACATCGCGACTGAATTGTAGGAATAACTTTATTTGGCTCGGTTGTCGCAAAGATAAATTTCACATGCTCCGGCGGCTCTTCAAGTATTTTAAGCAGCGCGTTAAATGCGCTTGTACTGAGCATATGCACTTCATCTATCACATATATTTTGAACCGCGCTCGTGCAGGCCGATAAATCGCGTTCTCCCTCAGCCGTCTGACCTCATCGACACTGTTATTGGAAGCTCCATCTATTTCGATAACGTCGATATCTTCGCCAAGATTAACAGCGACACAGCTTTCACACTTACAGCAGGGCTTTTCGGTCGGCTCATCGTACTCGAGACAGTTAAGGGCCTTCGCCAGTATCCGCGCCATCGTCGTTTTGCCCACACCCCTCGTACCGGTGAAAAGATATGCATGGGCAACTCTCTTGGTGCGTATCGCGTTTCTAAGTGTTTGCGAAATAGCATCCTGCCCGACGACATCATCGAATGTTTGCGAACGGTATTTTCTTGCTAATACTGTATAAGCCATGAGTATTTACTATTTACTATTGTCTATTTACTATTTTTCCGTGTCGTTTTACGTGACGCCACTAAAATAGCCGTAAGCTCTCTACTTTCATCCAGCAGCGGTTGCACTTTTCTCTCCGGCAGAAGTTTTTCATCAATGATGAACTCCAGCCAAAAGTTGGATTCGTCTGTTTCTTCTACTGCTATACTCAATTTCGCAACAAATCCGGCTCGTGACTGAGCAATACAGGCTGCGCGATAATTTGCCGGTGCCGAAGTTGAACATTTTATTAATTGAGAACGGATGTGTTTGCCTAATGCCGTATCGGGCAATGCCGCGGCGAGCTTGACACATCGGTGTGCAAAAGCCTTTAATCGCCGCGCCAGGTCGTCACGATCCATTCAATTACAGCCAAAATACCATAAAATAGAAAATTGAAAATATTAAATTAAAAATGGCAAAGATGGCCGGGTTTGCCAGGCACCACCAAGCGACCGCTTATGGCTGCTCGGTTCCCCGCCTGACCAGGTTCACGGGCTCAGTCTGTCTGGGACCCGGCCGTAACGAAACAATTGATAATTTTCTATTGACTATTTGCTCTGCAAATTTGCATAATAATCGAATATTTCACTGCCGTCAATTGCTAATGATTCTGATGATTAACTAAGAGCTTCTAACAAAATGAATTGTCGCATCGAAAGCAAGCGTTTTTTCGACCGGCAAGGCGGCAGGGTCAAAATCGCCGCAGGTATAGCCAACACTATTTCGAGGACGATTTTGCACCCGACAACGCAGCCGGGCGGAAAATAAGCCGTTTGAATGCAAAGGGATTTTGTTAGATGCTCTAAGGAAAGGATTTGAAAATGAAGGTAAGCATTGAGGATACCTGCACAAGCTGCGGACTTTGTGTTGACACATGCCCGGACGTCTTCGAGATGGGTTCTGACATGGCCCAGGTCAAAGCCAGCGACGTGCCGCCGGAATTTGAGGAAGCCGTCCAGCAGGCCGCCGACGAATGCCCAGTCGAGGCTATTACCATTGAATAATTGATTAACCTGACAGCTCCCGGCCCCTGTCCCGAGCGTGCGTCAGCGCATCATTTATCAGTGCGCTGAATTTATTTTGCTCGAATATTTTTAATGCCGCCTCCGTTGTTCCGCCGGGGCTTGTCACCTTGCGCCGCAGCTCAGCCGGTGCCTCGTCATTCTTATCCGCTTCAACCGCCAGCATCGCCGCTCCCTTTGCCGTCTGCAAAACTAATTTCTTCGCAACTTCCGGCTCTAATCCCAACTGCTGGGCTGCTTTTATCATCTCTTCCATCAGCAAAAAGTAATATGCCGGCCCGGACCCGCTCACCGCCGTCACAGCATCTATCAATCCTTCATCTTCAACGAACACCGCAATCCCTACCGACGCAAATATTCTTTCTGCCTTTCGAAGATGCGGCTTTGCTAAATCATTTGCGTAAAGCGCGCTCGCTCCTTCACTTATCAAAGCAGGCGTATTGGGCATCACTCGCACCACCGGCATCTGCCCTAACACATCCGTGATATTTGTAGTTTTTATCCCCGCTGCGATTGATATAACGAGCGCTTCGGGGCCCAATTGTCCCTTAATACTCTCTAATGCCTCAGTCATTTTCTGAGGCTTAACGCTAAGCACAAGTATATCCGCAACCCGCGATACCGATGCGTTATCTGCTTCGACTCGGACAGCGTACTGCTTTTTCAGATAATCCAGCCGTTCGGCTAATATATCGCTAACGATAATATTCTCCGCAGGATAGACCTTCGCCCCTGTCATGCCCTTAATAAGAGCCTCCGCCATGTTGCCGCCGCCGATGAATCCAACCGTATCCATGCCTTTCTCCTTGCCAAACAATCTTTCTGTAATATAATCACCCTTGCCCCAAAGAACAGGAAAGTATAATTACATTTTCGGAGCCATGCAAATGCAAAAGCAGGTCGAATATAGCCAGGCCGACAAGAACAAATACCCTCTGCCGGTCGTTATCGTCATCACAAAGGACAAAAATGGCAAGGCCAATCCCGTCACTATCGGCTGGACAATGCCCGCCTCCGGCAAGCCCCCGATGGTCGCCGTCGCTATCGCCGCCAAGCATTACTCAACCGAAGCAATCAGAGACTCCAAATGTTTTACTATAGCTTACCCCTCCGCCGACATGGCCGATGCCGCCCTTTTCTTCGGCAGCCGTTCCGGAAGAGACACCGACAAGTTCGACGAGTTCGACTGCAAAACCGAACCGGCTAAGCAAATCGATTCACTGCTTTTAACAGATGCCGACGCGAATCTGGAATGCACTTTAGAATCGGAAACTACTGCAGGCGACCACGTGATTTTTACTGGCAAAGTCGTCGCCGCCCATGCCAATACAGAACCACAAAAGCGCCTCTTCACCATAGGACCCAAACACACCCTCGGCCCAGCTTCGTAGAAATTCTCATCCCGACATAGTCGGCTTCAACAAAACGAGCGACCAGGGCCGAGCGACGAGCGACTGTCTTTATGGTTTACATATTTTGCAAGGCCGCTTACCGTCTTGTACAGCCTCATCGCGGCTGGAGTATTTGACCAAGTTCTTCGGCATAATCCTCTTGGCTGCGTAACAATCGGCTTTATGAAATACCCTGCTGTTCTTCGATGCGACATAACTATTTTCAGTAGTCTCTGTAGCGGACTCTTTGGTCTCCTGTTTTCCTGTGGTAGGTGTTACCGTATCCTGTTTTTGCTTGCTATCATCTCTGCTTGTTTTAATGCCGCTATTGGCCTTTTGATACGCCGCAATAAAGGTATCAACCTGGGAAAGCACAGCTTCGGTAAGCATCGTCTCAAAATTCTCAGCACTGGTTGCGCTTGGCCCGACGTCAATTCTCCAGACCTCCGCTTTCATTATCCGCCGAGGCCTATGTGCCGTATAAACCTTTCTCGCCAGCGATGTCTGAACATTAAAGACGCACGTCCCGCTGGTTTGATGCTTAATTACATAAACTCGTATCATCAGTTCGGGAGCATCAACCGACCGCCATCTCACTTTCCCATGTGTCTTTGTCATCCTCCGCTCGAGAACTTCCTGCATAGCCTCATTCGGCTCACTTGAGCTAACTTCAATCCCCGCTTCCTTTAGCTTCCGGGCTGTTTGCTCTTCTATCTTTTCAGCCAGTTCATCGCTTGGCTTTTCTCCCGTCCAGTAAAATGACACATCCGGCGTAATCTCATCTATCCCGCGCAATGCCACATCAACTGTAGACACAAGGCTGCCTTCTTTAGATTCCGAAATGCAAACCGCCGGCACCAAAACAAACACAGCGCACACTAATACCAAATAGTCTTTTACTGCCTTCATTATTCCATCCCTCATTGTATAAATCCGAAGCACCGTCATTTACGTTTTGAACATTTGAGTTTACATCATTTGAATTTGTTTAGGATTTAGATATTAGAATTTAGGATTTCTGCTCTGCTATAAGGCTCTTTATTGTAACATCCACCGCTTGGAACACGAACTAAGCTATCAGAGCGAACGCTTCGGTTACCTCCATCCCTTCTTTGAT
>CAZNXD010000024.1:0-10848 GCA_964576935.1 uncultured Pirellulales bacterium
CTGGCTGGTGACATACTCAGCGATTTCTTCACCAATGAGCAGCCTGCCTTTTTCAGCTTTTAGCCAAAGCCTGTCAATATCATCACTATTTTGCGAAACCATTTGCAAAAGGTCACTATGGTTGACATCCTCCCTGCATCCGGTCAAATCATTCAGAATGTTTACGTCGGCTTGAGTTAGACCAATGGGTAATCCTGAGTCAAGATTGGGGTCGTTATCACTCATGGCCAGCAGCAGCTCATAGCTGCCGGCGTATTCCGGTCCAGCCGAGCATAAGTCGTCAATGGTATAATCGTTTTCGATTGGCGGGGCGTCGAACAGCCAAAAGACCAGGAATAAAACGAGGCAGGTTAGAATCATCAGAAGGATGATGCTTTTGATGGGTATGCGGAATGGCTCGACGGTCTTATCTTTTGGGCCGGGAAACTGCTGGGAATCGGAAGGATGATTATTTGCACTCATATTAAGTAGCTCCTGCCAATGATTTTAAGCATTCAATTTAATATACGCATGGAGATGGCCATTTATTCCTATAATTCTTTTAAGACTTCGTCGTATCGGCCTAAATATCCGGCGTTTATCGTAAAATCGATTATGTCCCTGGCCAACGGAGCCGCGTCTTCCGAGCCGTGCTGACCGCCCTCTACGAGCACTACAATCGCGATACTGCGCCCCGTTTCGTCCTTTGCGAACCCCCCGAACCATGCGTGGTCCGGATTTTCCGTCGAGCCTGTTTTGCCGTAAACCTTAACACCCGCTTCGGCAAAATAATCCAGCATTGATTGAAATTCTTTGTGTGCTGTCCCGCCTGATTCGTTGACTACCGCAGCCATTCCGTCGTGAATCACCGATAAAACATAAGGCGAGATATTCAGTGACACCGACGTCGTATCACCGGTTGCCGGACTTAGAATCAACTGTGGTTCTTTATATAGTCCCCCGCGGGCTATCGTCGCCATTGCATTTGCCACCTGAAGCGGTGTCACTCTGAAATTGCCCTGACCCATGCCGAAGTACCGCAGCTCGCCTTTATTCAAGGGTGGAATATCTTCAAAACTTTCTATGACTCCCCTGGGATTTTCACTTGATATTATTCCCGGTACCTGTAGAAACTGTCTTACAACTTCGGCTGGTTCAAGAGCTATTTTGTGGCCGTAGCCGAACTCGAACAGCCATTGCTGCAAGACATGCGGCTCTAATCTATTGGCCAATCGAGAAAAGTAAATATTGCAGCTTCCCCTTATGGCGTTTCTGGCGGTGTTGGACCACGAACCGTCATGGCCAACCCTGTATCGATTGAAAATCCAGCAGTTGGGCCACCCCTCTGGGGCCGGAGCAGCCGGACAGCTAATAACTTCGCCCGCTGAAATCTTGCCCGATTCGAGTCCCGCAATCAGTATCAATGGCTTTGTAACCGAGCCCGGCGGATAGTGCTCATTCAGAGCTCGGTTGCGCAGTGGCCCTCTCTTGTCCGAAACGAGGTCGCCATACTCGTACCTTATCGAATTTAAGTTGTAAGTCGGTGTCGAAACCAGCGCCAGGATATTAGCGCTTGCAACTTCTATAACCACAACCGCTGTTGGTGATTCACAGTTGGAATTTGTCTCGCAGTCCATAACATAATGCTCAATCTGATGCTGAAGTTCTATGTCGATACTCAGTGTCACATCCTGACCGAGCCGGGTGCGTTTTTGCTCCACCAGCTCCTGGTCGATATCGTAAGTCAGTTGGCCGCGTTTGCCCCGAAGAATTGTCTCGCACACATATTCAACACCGGGCCTTCGGCCCGATAGTTCGCCTTCGAGATATCGCGCCAGCGGGTCGTCACTAAACAGCTCTTTCTTTTGCTCCGGACCGATCCACCCGATTGTCTGACATGCCGCCGAACCATAGGGATAAATTCTTCGGCTTCGCGGCACGATATAGACACCTTCGACATCGGCAAACTCTATCTGTGCTGTAAAGATATCATCTTCACTTTGAAACTCCATCAGCGGATAGCTCTGGTGCATTTCTGCAATATCAACTTCCGCTGTCAATCGAAGACGTTCATTTTCGTCGCTCACAGCCGCTTCAAAATCACAACTGTCGGGATAGTTCCTCTTCCAGGCCAGGTGCTCGCGCAAATCCCAGATATCGTTGTTCTTTTTTTCGATTATTTCAACGGCCCGGTCATGCTCCAATCCAAAGGATTCAATTTTTTTAAGGGCCTGTCGCAAGTAAGTTTGTTCCTTATCGATTTGCTGGGTGGTTTTTGCGATTGCCGAACGAGCATCGTCTTTGTTTGCCGCATCGAGCATTACTGCCTTAATAACACGTTCATCGGCCCAGCGTGTCAGTTGGTAATCGACGTGCAGCTCGAAGAAAGGTTCATCTGTTGCCAGGATATTGCCCTTGCTGTCGAGTATCCGTCCCCTTGCTGTCTTAAGTGATTTGCTGCGCTGCAGTTTCAGATTTTCAATTTTCTCGTCAAGATGTGGATTTTCCGCCAGTTGCATCTGCGCAAGCCGCAGCACGCACACGCCAAGCAGCACCATTATTAGAATTGCGAATACTTTGGCTCTGGTCTCGAACATATCTTTTTACTCAACGCCTGCGATTCCGATATATTTTTATGCGCATCCACCAGGCCAAAGGCAAGAACAAAAACGGGCCGACGATTGCTGAGTAAAGCGGTGTCCCGAAAAGAACGCCGTATGTATGCTGTAAGACCGGCTGATGCTGCAAACGGCTCAAAATAGTTGCAAAGGCCGCCGCAAGAAAACCCAACAGAAAAATCGCTACCGCCTGATACGGCATCCGTCTGATGCTAACATAGCGTGTTAAATAGCACAGACCTGCACCAAGCAAACCATAGCTGAGCATTCCCGGCCCCATTGATGTGCCGATAATATCGGACGCAAAGCCGATTGAGAAGGATGCGATTATCGCATCACTGGGCTCGCGATATATAGCGAAAAATCCGAGCAGAATAAGAAGCAAGTCGGGCCGGATTCCTGATACCGTTATCGTATCAACAAAGCTGGCTTGCAGTACCGTAACTACAACCACTAACACTGCAAACCTGAACCAGTGCATCCATTAGCCTCGATTATTCCCGCACCTACTTTGTCCGGTCTCTACCTGTAAGAACAAAAACGCGCAAGCGATTCGGTTATTCATCCTACAAATCTTTGCGACTAAACAAAGTAGGTGCGGGATTCATTACTATTACCGTCACCGACTGCAGCATCACAACATCGCAGGCCGGTTTGACAGTTATATCCCACAATAATGCGTTCTGTTCATTCCTGTCACAGCCTTTTACTTTGCCCGCAATCATCGCGCAATCAAGTTTGCCCGGATGTTTCTGAACCATGACGTTCGCACCGGGTTTTACTTTTTTCTTGGCCCATAGTGCTTTGGCTTGTCCGCTACCCCTGCCGAACATCCACACGGACTTTTCTAATCCTTCGATAGTAACAGGCAATTTTGAAGCGACGTCCGTAACAAGTCTCACTCTTGCCGTCCGCGCCCAGACGCCGGATACAACGCCGACTATACTGTTTTCACCCAAAACAAATTGTCCGGCTGCCAGGCCGTCCGATTGCCCCCTGTTTATAATCAGTTCATTACGCGTGCCTTCGACGGCAGCGCTTATAACCTCTGCTGTTACTAAAACCGCACCTTCCAGAGCATATTGTCTTTGTCTCAGACCCGCCAAAAGCTCGATTTGCTTGTTCTTTTCTTCTATCTCTGCCGCGAGGTTGGCGATATGGTTCTGGTATTGGTGCTCCCGGCTGTCAAACTCATATCCCGGTGATTCAACGACATGGGCTGATAGTGTTACTGCTCTGCCCATCCGCAACGGCATGCGAAAAATATGCGCGAAAGCTCCCTGAAATTTACCGGTAAGCTTTTGAGGCCCGAGCAGTACTATGAACCCGGCCAGAGTCAGCCAGATCAACAGCATGCGGTCGGAGGTTCTATGTTGCTTCCGTGCCATAACCACTCATCCATGTCAAACGGCCCGTCCGATTTAGGCCGTAACTAATCCATTAGTCCCAACACCCTCACAGCTCGCGACTATTCCCATCCGTAGTCGCTATGGTCCATCGTTTCTTTAAGCAGCTCCAGGTTCTCCAGGTATATACTGGTCCCTTTGGCTACCGCGCTTAGCGGGTCATCTACTCTTTCCACGCGAAGTCCCGTCGCATTAGCCAGAACAGTATCCATCCCCCGCAGAAGTGCGCCGCCTCCACAAATATGTACCCCGTTATCTATCAAATCAGCCGCCAGTTCCGGAGCCGCTTTTTCCAGCGTTTTTGTTACTGCTTCAATAATTGCCGCTATCGGTTCCTTCAATGACTCGCGTATTTCTTCACTGGTAATCACAATCTTGCGAGGCAGGCCCGATATCGTATCCCTGCCGGCCACTTCCATCGTCAGCTCTTCTTCCAATGGCGCCGCCGAGCCTATCTGAATCTTAACTTTCTCGGCCCGCGTTTCGCCTATCAGCAGGTTATATGTTTTCTTAAGATGGTTGATTACCGATTCATCCATATCATCGCCGCCGATGCGAATCGACTCACACGTAGCGATATCGCCTAAGCTCATAATAGCCACTTCGGTCGTGCCGCCGCCGATATCAACAATCATCGACGCCGTCGGGTCGATAATAGGCAGTCCCGCTCCCATCCCCGCCGCCATCGGTTCATCCACCAGATACACCTTACGCGCGCCTGCCCGCTCGGCGCTGTCAATCACCGCCCGTCGTTCGACCGCGGTAATTCCGCTGGGAACCGATATAACCACACGAGGTCGCACTAATCTACCGCCTCGGCCGTGGACTTTGCGGATAAAATAGCTCAGCATAGCCTCGGTTATCTCAAAATCGCTGATTACCCCGTCTTTAAGAGGCCGTATCGCGCTTATCGAGCCGGGGGTCTTGCCGAGCATCTCACGAGCGACCAGACCGACGGCCTCGCCGTTATTGAGGACAATATTCGTGCCTTTGCGAACTGCCACTACGGAGGGTTCATTCAGGACAATACCTTTGTCGCGGACACAGACCAGCGTGGTACAGGTACCCAGGTCTATACCCATATCCATGCTAAACAGACCTAAAATTGAGTCCAGAAGCACGCCCGACTCCCTTCTAAGGTTGCGATTGACTATAGTGTTTATATACGACTAAATACAAACCTTGTCAATAGTCAATCGACTACGGTAGTATCCTTTCATACTGGACGTAGCACATGTAGAGAACAAATGCTGCGGTCGCCAGGACAACGCCGCAGGCCATTGCGAGGATAGCCGTATAAAGGTTATTGAGTGGTGTTGGTTTTTGTGCACCCGGTTTTCCGTTGGGGCTCATATCAAGGCCTCAGAATCTAAAATCTTGCTTTAGTAATAATATAGCTTAAAGGTTCGTCGAAGCGCTGTCGCCCATCTGCGGCTGATACTGAATCAGTTCAAGCACACCAATCGATTCTTCAACATCGACGCTTATAATTAATATATCGCAGATAAAATTTCCGCCGCGAGTAACATGAAATTTCATACCTTCACGGACTCCGTCGACCGAACCCAGCGAGAGACTGGCCATCGAATTCTTCATATCAACAGCCGTTACCAGGCCTCTCAGGTCGATGTCTTTAGCCGGCATCGCCGTCTTTACCGCCGTCGGCCGCGGTGTTACCGGCATAGCCGGAGCCGCCTGTTTGCCTAACGGCATCAAAGGTTCACCCAATCGACTTTGAAGTTCAGCGGTCTCTTCCTCGAGTGCCCTGATTTTCTTTTCCAGGGTCTCTACGACCGCTAATTTCTGGATAAGCTCGTTAGAAGTCTCATCGAGTTCCTTTTTCATTTTGGTTCGGTCGGCCCGGGCTTTGTCCAGTTCGGCAAGTGTATTTTCCAGAAGCTTACCCTGTTCGGAGTAAGTCGTGTTAGCGCTTGCCATAGCGGCTTTCCACTTGCTTGCTTCATCGAGCAGATTTGCCTTATCTCGTTCAGCGGTTGTAAGCTCACCTCGGACACTGCTAATCTCAGAGTTCAGCGAAGTGATTTGCTGTGAAAGATTGCGTTCGGCCTGCTCGAACTGTGCCTTTCTCTGCTTGAGTTCCTCGGTCGCTTTGGTTTGCTTTTCTTTTTCCGCCTGCAACTGTACTCTATAAGTGTCACTTTGTTTCTTGTAATCGGTAGCGCTGCCGACATACGCCACCACGATGCCGCACAGTAGAATTGAGAATACGGTTAGCAAGACTATCAGAATCTTAGTAAGCGGACTCAAATCAAGCTCCTTTCGAAAAAATTCAGTAAGATCGTGTTATTACCCACCTGCCCACATTAGAGGTTTTAAACCGTCTAGTCTATATATTTTAAGGGCTTAGGCGTCAAACGTCAAGTTAATTCTGGTAAAATACGTAAACCACAGAAGTATGGTAAACCTCTAAATATCAGAGCTTTACGTATTATCGGACACTCTTGCTTAGCAGCGCCGCCTGGGCCGCCGCCAAGCGTACCAACTTAGACTCATCCTCTATCAATTTCGGCAGATATTTACTCACCGCCGGCGTATCGATACGTCCTATAGCAAGTGCCGTCAGCACTATAACACGCTCGTATCCGTCCCGTTCCAGCCCCTGGGTAAGGTCTTCTTCGAACACGCTTATGACTATATCCTGGCCGGAAATATCACCCAGCATGCCAAGCTGCTCGGCCGCCGCAAGACGCACCTCTAATATATCGTCATCCAGCTTGGTCAGTAAAACTTCTTTTGCCTCTCTTGTCCCCAAAGCCCCCATTGCTCGGATGCCTATTATTTTATTGTCAACGAATTTGCTGATTAGCATTGTCCAGAGCTTGGGTATAATTTTTTCGTCGCCGAGTCGTGCGATAGCCTCCGCCGCCTGGTATCTTACCTTCGGTTCAGAGTAGTCATCATCCTTTGCCCAGTACAATAGTTTCAGAACATCCGGCTCACCGCTTTTGCCCAAAAGAACCACCGCGTTAGCCCGAACCGTCTGGTCATCGCTCAAAACCGCCTTGCGTATCGGCTCGAGGTATTGTTTGTAACCGAGCTTGTACAATGCGTAAGCTGCGCCGAGTTTTGTGTTCTCATCAGGTACTTTTAAAAGCCGTTTTAGAGTATCTCTGGCAAGGTAATACTCCATGTCACCTACCGCTACTGCTGCGGCGAATCTGACCGGAACGTATTCATCTACAAGAAGCTTTTGTACCTGAGGCATCATTCTCTTTTGTTTCACCAATGCCACAACCTCGACCGCCTTGGCCCTGATTTGGGGGTCGGTATCGGTCAAAGCGTCCCTCAATATCTGCTCCGCTTCGCCTTTCAACTTAGCTGGTTTTGGCTTGCCCAAAGGGCCGGTTATCGTCAATTCTTCTTTGCATCCAGCCGCAATAAAAATACACAACAGCGCGGCAAACAATACATGGTTCAACAACTCTCTATTTTTTCTTTCGTTTCCGAACATTTTGTTGTCCTTCATATCTCTTTTTTCGGACAAATTGCCTGCCAAGCAGCAAAATTAACACCGTAAATACAGCCGCCTCACAACTCCTGTCCAGCCATCCTCCGAACCGGCTGAACATGCTTACCCGGCTGTCAATTGGCACAAAATCGGTGAACCAGCCCTGGACCGCCTTTCTGTCCATCGCTTTTTTAGGCAGATTTCCCGCTGCATAGCCGTCTTTTATCCTGCCAACCGGGTCAATCAGGCAGCTTATCCCCGTATTGACGCTTCGCAGCACCGAAATCCTGTTCTCAACCGCCCGAAATACGCACGAAACCGTATGCTGGGCCAGTTCCGTACTTGCCAAGGTCTTGCCGGCCTTGAAGCGGACGAACCAGCCGTCGTTACTGATATTTACAAGCCAGTCCACCCGTTTGTCGCCCCGGCCATCGAGCGCGAATTGTCTTGCAATGTATGGAACTACCCCTTCGTAACATATAATTACGCCGAATCGATAAGAATTGTTCGCCGCGCCCTCTGTATCCTTAATTTCGAAAACTGTGTATTCATCACCCGGCGTCAGGTTATAGTCGAAATCGTAGGGGCTAAACATCATAAGAAACTTATAAAGCCACGGAGCGTTTTGCTTGAACGGTACTATCTCACCGAACGGTACTAAGTGAATTTTGTTGTATTTGACAATCGCCTGGTCTCCGTCCGGCTCGTATAGAAACGCCGAGTTGTACTTTTTAAGCGACACATCATATTCATATTCATTTAAATAGATAACTTCACCGCCCGGCGCACCGACCAGTACATAAACTCCCGCGCGGGCGTGTTCACCCAGCGCCTTATGAAAATATATGTTGTTCTGGGGTTCATAAAGGAAAGGCCAGACCGCCTTATCCATTATCAGCGGCACTATCGTCTCCGGCCAGATAACGAGTTTCGCTCCCGCCGAAGTGCTTTTTTTGCTTAGCTCCAGGAGCTTTCCAAATACTTCCTTGGTGACTTCAAAGTCATCACTGCTTTTAACTGACTGGGGCAAATTTGACTGAACCACCCCGACAACCGGCCCGGCTTCAATGGTTGTCTCTGACTGATTTATTCGCCATTTCCCATAAAGTAAAGTTCCTGCAATCGCAGCAACCACGATAGCTGTTTCAACAAATTTAGCCCCCCAATTTATTGGGGGGTTAATCGCCTTGGTTTTATCGAGCGTCGAGTATCGAGTATCAAGTATCGAACAAATCAAATCAGCAGCAAGCCCGTTAACCATCGCAACCAGAAATGAAAGCCCGGCCGCCCCGAAAATATCAGCTATCTGAATCAGTGTAATATTTGCATATTGGCTGTGTGATAAATGTCGCCAGTAAAATCCCCCCAGCAAAAATCCCTGCAGCCGTTCGACGCCGACAATCAGAACCGCCGCCGCTATAGTAAGCGGAATCTTTTTTTCTTTGCAGTAGCGGACAGTTATTATCAGCACCGGCCAGAGCAGGGCGGTATACGCACAAAACGCCAGCCACCCGCTGACCGTCACAAAGCTCATCCAGTAGATATTGCCAAGCCAATAAGCAAGCGCCAGAATATATGCGGCCAAAACCGCAGACCCCCCGCACTTACTTTGTCCGGTCTCGGATGTAGAAACACGGCCGTATAGATAATTCGATTGTTTATTCTGCAAACCTTCGCGACAGAACAAAGTGAGTGCGGGGTCAATACTTGCCGCTACAAGAATAAACGGAACATAAGCAACCCATGCAAGATACGACAGACCGAACGGCGGCTGAATCAAAGTAAGTAAAACACCACTGGCTGCCAAACCGACCAAGACTAACAAAAAGCTCTTTGACTGTAGTTTATTCAATATGCTATACTGCTCGGAATATCAAATTTTCTATAATGAAGCTTCAGCTTCTCTATTTTATTTTCTTCCCAACTCGCCATGAAGTTTTTCCCGAATTAGGCTTTTTTGATTTTTTCGGGATGGTATGAATATATAGCGGACCAAGTCTACCTGATTTACGAAGTATGATCAGTCGTCTTAGAACTTCAGTCGGTGTAAAGGGCTCCTCGACCCTTTTTACTATGGAGTTGAACTTTGTCGCAAACAAAAGAAGTGCATTTTTGTCTTGGCTTAATTTGCCACTTGGTATGTTATGCTCATGATATAAACTTTGCAATTCTCGATCCAAATTAGGATTCCACTGGCGTATTCCTTCACCTTCAACGGGCAATCCTTCTGATTGCTTGATACGAGCAATAGACTCTTTGACATATTCGCTCGATATTTCTATGCCTGTATATTCACGGTTGAGTTTGTGCGCAACAACAGCAGTTGTCCCTGAACCACTAAATGGGTCGAGCACACAATCGCCTTTGTTGGAGCATGTTCTGATTATGCGAGCAAGTAAGCTTTCCGGCATCTGACACGGATGCCAGCCTTGTCGTTGATTGAATGTACCACATACTCTTGGAAACTCGTCCCATACATCATTAATCATCTTTCCATTTGGATTTGCGCGTTTGTCTTTATAAAGAAGTTGTCTGTCTGATGGTACCTGAACAAGATAGGCTTCTGAGTTGAAAGTAAAATTCTTCTTACTTTTCGTAAAATAGAATATGTGTGTATGAGCGCGTGCGAACTTGTTTTTTGTCTGCTGGCCGAATGTATAATGCCAGATAATCCAATTTCGCATGTGGAGTTTTAGTCGATCTGCGATGATTTTAACATTTGCTGCGTATTCATCACCGATAGCGACATAGAATGAGCCGTGTGGTTTCAATACTTGCTTGCAGGCACTCATCCATTCTTCTGTCCAATTTACGTAGTCTTGTCGTTTCTGTTTGTCCTTGTACTTGTCGTACTTGTAACCGATATTGAAAGGGGGGTCTGCGAAAATCAAATCTACTCTTTCTTTTCCCATTTCACGTAGGATTTTTGTGCAATCTCCTAATAATATCTTATTGCAAAATCTGTTCATCTTAATTTGCTTTTAATTAATCATGCTGAAAACTGCTCGGTTACTTGGTGAGCATTATACACAATTAGATTAGAAAAGCGCAAGTTCTCTGGGCTGCTTTTTTTTAATATTTCTCTTCACTTTTCCTTTTTTTTCTACGCGGCCGATTGCCTTCCATGCAGCATTACGGTCCACACGTTGCCCTTTGTGCCTTTCGAGCTCTCGGCAAATATCCTCAAAAACCTGTGTATAGGGAAGGCTATCTCTCCCGACTCCACTTTTGTCTCTAAGTTCGGCTAGAAACTCACAGTCTTCGGTGCTTAATTTTGTTATGACCTTTAGATTCAAAGCTTCTTCAGGTAATGGCCATGCCCCAAAAGAGTTTTGGAGCTCTTTTTTGGTAGCTTTTGCAAGGTTTATTACTTTCG
>CAZNXD010000024.1:10858-12318 GCA_964576935.1 uncultured Pirellulales bacterium
TTATTATATGGAAGGCCCAATTTGCTTGCCACATCGGCAAGCCCAAGCTTTTTTGCTGTACTGGATGCGACTGTTCTTGCTCGTATTAGAATATCTGATAAACGATGGTCGGCGGTAATGATAACAAAATTATCTCTTCCGTGAATTTTCGAAAGTTGAATTCCCATGCCGATGATGGAATGGTCAGCTGCCCCCATCATTTTTTTTTGCCTTTTTGATTTTGTGTTTTTTCTAGTTCTATAGTATTGGTAATTGGCATCAATCCGACTGATTAGGCTTGTTGCCAAAATATGATACCTGCTTAGTTCGACTTCGTTGAGGACGGCTCCGTTCTCAAGGTCTTTGTGGAATCTCTCAACAACAGCCTCGAAATCCTCCTTTTTAAGTTTTTTGGTGAGAGCTCTTTTAACTTGTCGATCCCATGTTGCAAAGGTGTATTTTGCAAATACAGAGAGAACTTCGGGAACACAAAAATTAGGGATGTAAAGCAATAGCTCAGGACTGCCTCCTGATCGGACCGCGTTGATAATATTTTTTATTCGTGGTTTGGCTCGCACCGAACTCAGCGAATCTGGCAGATAGTAACCAGCAACTACGTTAGCATCCAGCAGCACAAAATTAGTGTGATTGGTCAATATAGCTTCTCGCATATGGAACCTCACTAGAAATCAGCAAAGGGCTTTTTGACCTTGCTGAGTATTTCAATACAGTCGCCGCATACAATCTTATTAAGGAGTTTCTCCATGGCCGATATTTTAGCGCATGCGGTAGGAATTACAAGCAGCACTTGAAGTTTACTTTACAGGCCAGCCCTGCTCTCGGGCGAACTGTATGATTTGCTTGGCCTGCTTGCCCGGCACCTCCAGCAGTAGTTTCTTGCCCTGGCCGTATTCGACAGTTACCCCGGTGTTCAAAAAGCGCGACTTTACTGTCTTGATTTCTTCTTTGGGGACAAATTGTGAGCCTGCCCATTGCTGCACGAGTTCATCGAGATATCGGCCGGCGTGCTCAGTGCGCCATTGCACCATATTTTTCTCGCGTTTTTTCTTGCTTCGATGCAATAGCCAAAGGCCTATTAGGCCGAGATTGGCTTGAAGAGCAAGCTTCCATGTCTCGACCTCTTGGAAGGAAAGAAAGTAGAAACCGTCAGCCGTAACATGCAAATCGCCGTACATCTGGTCCGGCTTTTCGCTCCTGATATTCTCAACTGACAGCAGGGCTTCGGGTGCCTCGCCCCCGTTTTCTTTGGCCTCTTGAGGCCGATATGCATATTCGTTCTTTGAATTTTCCGGCGGCTCGATACTCATGGCATAGACTGGAGGTAGCTACAGATTGACCATCTTCTGTTCAATGTAAACCTTGCCGCTGACATAGTCGGTAAAAGTCACTTTGACAGTAAACGGTCCTTTGAGTGACCCTATAACAACAGTTACATCAAACACCAGGCGGAAGTTCGCATA
>CAZNXD010000025.1:0-12179 GCA_964576935.1 uncultured Pirellulales bacterium
TTTTCTTAACCATTCTCTTCTCCTTTATTGTTTAAAGGTATACTGTTTATATCTTAACTTTTGTGCGAAAAAAATATATACGATTCAAAGTTAATATTTGGCAACCATTATCCCAGGTTGCCCCGGACCTTCTCCAGCATAGCGATAAGTTTTTTCTGTTCCGGCTCTTTCAAAACAGCCATAACTTTTTTCACTTCTCGCCCATAAAGGTCTTCAACCTGTTCGAGAACCTTCTGCCCTTTAGCTGTAAGCTTGACGATGTTGTATCTGCGGTCGTTAGCCGATGCGGTGCGCTCGACGAACTGGGCTTTTTCCATCCGGTCAACCAGCGAAGTAATATTCGCCCGGTTAACTAACATCATTTGACTAAGCCGGGCCTGGCTCAGGCCTCCATCATCTTCGGCTTGGTATTTCAAGAGCATCATCAGGTTGAACTGCACATCGGTCAGACCGAACGGCGCGAAAAACTGGTCGCCCTTTTTCTTCAGGCACGAGGCTGTGTAGTAGATGTTCAAAAGCGCCTCGTGCGAATCCAGAACCAGAGGTTTTTTCAGTTGTAACTCTTTATCCAGTCCCACAGTAAAAAACCTTAATTAAATCGCTAACTGTTTATATATATATTATTCGCTATTAAACCACCTCCGTCAAGCCGAATTTCAAAAAATTTACAAAATTTTTAGGTCGCATTTGGCCGTCCGAAAGGCTCTTATAGGCGGAAGCGCTTCTTTTGGGAGCTGTTTGGTGCAAAGTGATTGTGAATTAGTAAATGACTGCCTGAAGGGCCAAAAACGCTCTTTTGAGGTCCTAATCAGGCGTTACGAGCGACCTGTTCGGGCCGCGGCCCTCGATGTTCTTGGTGATTATCACCGTGCCCAGGACGCCTCTCAGGAGGCCTTCGTCAGGGCCTGGCAGAAGCTGCCGACGCTGCGAAAAAGGTCCGCTTTTGGGCCCTGGCTGATAAAAATCACCCGCCGCTGTGCGTTGAATATAGCTCAGCGGCAGGATAAATCGGTACAGAATCCACCGTTGCTGGCTCAGGCTATTGAGAAACCAAACGGCAAACTCGAAGACGCTAAACAAAGACTGCTCGGGGCGGTGATGCAACTGCCCAAAGACCAACAGCAACTGATTATGCTTCGATACTTTTCCGGCCAGACAGTTAAAGAAACGGCTTCGTCGCTCGATAGGAGCGTAGGCACTATAACCAAACAGCTCTCCCGCGCTCACAAGCGCTTGCGAATTATTTTGGAAAGGTCGAAACAATGACCCTTAACGACAATCTCGAAAATGAATTGCAGCAGTTAGGCAAGGCCATCGGTTCGGATGAATCGCTGACGCGAAAAGTGGTGAGCCGAATCGATAAGCCAGCCCCGGAGCGACAACGAAAAACTATTTCGCTGATAAGGGAGATTACCATGAATCGTTTTGCAAAATTAGCCGCAGCCGCGGCGATAATAATAGGATTAATTGTGTGGTCAAAAATTCCGAGTTCTGTTGTTCCCACGGCCTATGCGCTACAGGATACGATAGAGGCAGGGAACTCAATTCGCTTCCTACACATAAAGGCATCTTCGCACGATAAATATGGAAGTTCAGATACATGGCTGCAATATGACGAACATGGAAATGTTGTAAGGATGAGATTTCAAGCCCCTCATCTCGGAGACGCGGTAGGCCCCTTAGTTGTTGTGAACAATTACGATAAGTCGCAGGTATGGCTTGAAAAATTCAACCTTTACATAACCGGATACGATAAAACAGATCCAGTATTCGGATTTGATGTTTCAACTATTGAACCAAGATATCTGCTCGGAAGGTTACGCCAGCAAGCCGAACAAGGCGGGATAATCCTTGACATCAATGAACCAGCCCAAAAGAACGAGCCTATCGCCGTTACTATAACATATCCCGAGGATCATCGTTCACACGAATATAAGAAAGTTTTATATGTGGACCAGGCCACTAAACTGGTTACCAGCATAGAAAAGTTTAAGTTTGAGAATGGAAAGTACCAGCATGTAATTACACTTGAGTTTTTTGACTACAACCAGCAAATCGATGCGATGATGTTCAGTCTGGATGGAGAAGTCACTGATAATGCCATGCTTATTGAAATGCCCGAAGACGCCGAAGCCGGCTTGGTGCAAGGTGATATGACAGACGAAGAGATCTCTGTCGAGGTTATCCGCCAATTTTACGAGGCGATAATTGCAAAGGATTATGACAAGGCCGGATTGCTATATCTGGCGGCACCTGGTTTCATGGTCGAAAAGGGATATTCAGGGGTCAACGTTATTGAAATAACCGATATTAGCCAAGCACGCAGGGATCCAGATCCTGATTCTGATGCGATGTTTTGCTCCTGTAAAGCACTTGCGGAGATTGGCGGTGAGCTTTATGAAGTTGATAGCAAATGGATGAAAGTGCAGCGATTTGACAAAGATTATGGTCGATGGATGTTGGCTGGAAACTGGACCAGTGTTAATCCTGCTTCAGGTCAAATTAGTATCTCAAAGGATAATGCAACCCTCGAAGCAGTAACATACTATGGACTTGAACCTGAAGAGTTTATGCAGAATTGGCTTATTCTTGAGCCGATTCGAATTGAGGTACGCGGTGATACGATGTTCCCCTCTGAAGAAACACAAAAAGAATATTTTGATACAGAGCAAGTGGATGTAACACAGTTTGAGCCTGTCGTTAATTTTGACGGGAACCATTATGAATGGTCGGCTCTTGAAAACGAATACGGCGTTATTGACCTTACAAGCGTCTATGAGGACTGGTATTTGGTTACGTACCTTTGGGCGCAGATAGACATGCCCGAAGAGACAAAAGGTACATTGGGTATTGGTTCTGACGATGGCGTTAAGGTCTGGCTGAATGGTGAGATCGTACACGAAAACTGGACAGTCAGAGGCGTAGCAATAGACAATGACCGCGTCCCTGTCACCTTTAAAAAGGGCATGAATCAACTTGTGCTCAAGATTCAGAACCAGGGCGGCCCGTGGGGATTCTGTTGCAGATTGTTAGAGGAATGATTTTGGCAGCAGGAGTTTTCTGCTAATAATCTCTAAAAACCGACAAGCCGGGCTGATTAGCCCGGCTTTTTTGAAATTTTTCCCAAAAAAAGGAGAATATCTGCAACATTTTTTAGTTGATGCGCGTCTATAGATATGCAAAGAAGCCTGTTTTTTTAAAATCCTCCTTCAGGTGGCCGGTCGGCCGAGGGCCTGCCACCTCATTTTTAACCCCCTATGGCTGATTTAGTATGTATCTTGATTGCTTCGGCCTGCAGGGCTATCATATCCAGCTATGAGAATCCCGCTGACCAAATACGGCTGGCCGCAGGTTGTTACCATACCCATCATAATCATTGCCGCTATGGGCGTCTTTTTGTTTGCGGGTCTTGCACTGTTAGCTTCATGGCTGGTTATATCAATCGAGGTAATTCTTCTAATTCTGTTGCTGATGGTTCTGGCCTTTTTCCGCGACCCGAATCGGCTAAACCCCAATGATGCCCAATTGTTACTCGCGCCTGCTGACGGCCGAGTAGTTGATATCGAATTAGTTGACAACGATTACATAGGCGGCCGGGCCATTCGAATCGGAATTTTCCTTAGCATTTTCGATGCCCATATAAATCGCTCACCCTGTGCCGCCAGAGTCGAGCAGGTAACCTACAAAAAAGGCCAATACAAAGACGCTCGACATCCACTGGCCGGCGAGGTCAACGAATCGAACGAGATAAGATTGACAAGGGCCGAGAAGCCCGCAGATAAGCTCATCGTGCGCCAGATAAGCGGGGCGATTGCCCGCAGGATTGTCTGCAACTTGCAGCCGGGCCAAGACATGGCTGGCGGAGAAAAGTTCGGTATGATAAAATTCGGTTCAAGAACAGAGCTGTATTTACCTGCCGGTGATAACGTCAAACATCTGGTACAGGTCGGCGATAAAGTAAAAGCCGGAATCACTGCTCTGATAAGGTACGACCAATGCCAAAGCTAAGAACACAGGCCGCAAAACGCTCCCTGCTGCGTAATGTACGCAAGCAGCGGCTCAACTACATCACCGTCTTGCCGTCGTTAATAACCATAATCAATGGCCTTTGCGGCTTTACCGCGATTGTCTTTGCAAGCAAGGCGACCGAACGATTTCTGGGAGATTTCTCGGCGTTTTCGCTTGCGGCGTATATGGTGCTTCTGGCGATGATTGCTGACGTTCTCGACGGCAGGGTGGCGAGGATAAGCCAAAACACATCGAGCTTCGGAGGCCAGCTCGACAGCTTATGTGATATTATAAGTTTCGGCGCGGCCCCGGCTTTTTTAATGCTTATGGTGATGGAGCACAAACTCGCATCCACTCAGCTAACGCCAATCCTGGAAAATTATCTAAGGCGTTTTTTCTGGCTGGCCGCGGCCGCCTATGTGAGCTGCACCGCGATACGCTTAGCCAGGTTCAACGTGGAGAATGAAGAGGATGAATCGGCCCACATGAGCTTCATGGGCCTGCCTGCTCCTGCCGGTGCCGGAGTAATAGTCAGCCTGGTTATACTTCATCAGGAAATGTTGCCCGAATTGGCTGACAAAGGCACGGGCGCCTATCTGGTCATGGAAAATGCCCTTGTCTTCGCGCTGCCGTTCGTAATCATCGGAACAGCGCTTCTTATGGTCAGCAGGATACGCTATTCTCACGTGCTCAATCAGTATTTCAAAGGCAAAAAGCCCTTTGCGTATCTGATGAGTTCTCTGCTGGTAGTGCTTCTTGTGGTCTGGTTCAGACAGCCGGCTTTGGTAATTGGCTTTTGTGGCTTTGCGATTAGCGGTTTTGCGGGGTCGATTTACCGCCGCATCATTCGCAGCAAAACTCAATTAGTCTCTGAGACTGAGTCACCGGACACTGCTGTAGAACCCGCTGACACCTCCGCCTAATGCGGTACATCCTCGCTCACAGAAGATAAAACCCGAATCTTACCGCTCAAATACAATAAATACATAAAAAACCGGCATTTAGGGACACGCACTAAAAAAGCCTCAAGAGATTTCTTGACTTTTATTAGTAAACATATATAACTTGAGGCAATTGCATTTGGCGGAGCTTATTTATGAGGGGAACGACATTTCGTCAGGTTGTAGTTTTTTTTGTCATTGGATTTGCAATTCTGCCTTTGTTGAGCGGTTGTAATCCACCAAAGGACCATCTGCAGGCTTTCAACAAATATTTCGAAGCCTCCGACTACCATAGTTCATGTGCCTTTGCGAAGAGCAAAATAAAGGATCGCAAGAAGCCGGAGGGTGAAGACCTGCTTTGGACGTTACAGCTCGGTGCTGTGGACAGGATTCTTCATAACTACCAGCAGAGTATCGAATGCTTTGACAAAGCCGAGCACATGCTCAAGTTTTATGATGAGCAGTGCAGGATGGCTGATGGGCTGGCTACAACAGCAATCAACGAAAATGCTTTGCCTTATCGTGGGGAAGAATACGACGGCGTAATGGTGAATACATACAAGGCGCTTAATTTCATGGCCCAGGGTAACATGGACCTGGCGCGTGTCGAATTCAATCGAGCCCTGGACAGACAACGAAGGGCAAAAGAGAAATTCAGCGAGGAGATACAAGAGCTAAAAGATGAAATCGACAAAAAGGCAAATAGCAAGCCTCTCTTCAGAACAAATGTCAATAATCCCCAAACACATCAACTGCTTGCCCAAAAGTATCCTAATCTTTATGCGTTTGAGGCCTACCCTGATTTTGTAAATCCGTTTGCCACATACCTGGCGGGCATATATTTTGATTCGGTCGGAGACCATAAAAAAGCCATTGACCTTCTTAAGGAATCTCACGGCATGGTTCGGAATAATGAATATATTGCCCAGGACCTTCAGGCTACCGAGGAGATACTTCAAGGTAACGGTCGACCTTGCGAGACGGTATGGGTTATATTTGAGAACGGACTCGGCCCTGTAAAAAAGGAATTCAGGCTTGATATTCCGTTATTCATAGCGACGAGTCGCGTCCGCTATGTGGGGATAGCCCTTCCAAAACTTGAGTTTCGAAATGAAGCATACCCTTATCTTTTCGTTGAGGCTGGCGGGCAAAAGTATAAGACTTCCATAGTGGCAAGCATGGACCGGGTTGTTCAGACCGAGTTTAAGAAGGATTTTGACGTTGTTCTGCAGCGTGCGATTGTATCAGCCACCGCCAAAGCTCTTGCCCAATATGTTTTCGAGGATGACAGCTCATCAGCGGGTACACTTGTTGCGGTGGCTATCGCTGTGTATAGTTTTGCCACAACAACCGCCGATGTGAGAATCTGGACTGCATTGCCAAAGGACTTTCAGGTGGCGAGACTTCAAAAGCCTGAAGATGGACGAATCGTGGTAACACCGCCGGGAGCAGCGCCGTTTGATGTCGAACTTGGCGATTGCCAAAATGCGCTTGTATATGTTAGAATTCCTACCAGAGAGGCGATGCCTGTCCATGAAGTGATAACTTTTTGAGATATTTGAACAACCTTTACGGGAGCTTAGAGATGAAATCGATATTAAACATTATGCTGGCGATTGGAGTATTCGCGCTCAGTAGCTGTTACGAACCCTCCGACCCTCGGGTCAAGCTCGATGAAGAAGTTCGAAGCGACACACTGGGCAGTAACATTGTTACGCGCCCTGTAGGCGCTGCCTTTAGCGCTTTGATAGGAGAAGGAATTGAAATCGAACGTGTGGTAACTCAGCAGAACAAGGGCGGTTTTATGGAGGTGCATGTCCAGGGTTACAACAGGGCGGTGGGCGTCAAAAGATTTGAGTATCGAGTGGAATGGTTCGACGCAAAAGGTTTGCTGATTGACAGCACCACGAGCACATGGCTGCCTGTTTCTGCAAAGGGCAAATCCAGTTTTAGCTTTAAGGCGGTCGCCCCAACTCGTGAGGCGGTGGATTTCAAAATTAATACAAGAAAATAGGAGAAAGAGTTATGAAAGCACAGCATCTTTTAGTGACGATGTTTGCGGTTTGCCTGACTTTAAGTTGTGCACCTGAAACGGAGTATATCGATACTGTTCACGATGACGCCAAGGCTGTTATGCCGCTGGACTACCGTGATTTCAATCGCGCGGCCAGCGAGATGGTGCAGTCCATGCTGCAGTCGGGAGTATTGAATAAAGCAGAGGGCGAGCGGTACGTGATGACAACAGGCCGAATTGTCAATGATACTATGCAAAGAATCGACACCGACCAGTTAATGGCCAAGATTGAGCAGGAGCTGATGAACAGCAGGCAGGTTGTGATGACCTCAGCCGTGGGGGGTGAAGGTGCGCCGGACCAAATGGTATACGAGGTCCGTGATATAAGAGATTCGGATGTTGGTGACGAATTCGACGCAGATACAATGGCTGCAAAAGGCCAAATAGTAGCCCCTGAATTGAGTATCTCCGGCAAGATTTTCCAGCGAAATATTCGTTACGATAAAAACCGCCAACAGGTTGAGTATTATTTCCAGCTTAAGGTAACCGACCTGACCAGCGGGCTGAGGTTCTGGCAAAAAGAAGTGCTGATAGGCAAAAGGGGCAGTAATAAAAGCGTGGCTTGGTAGAACAAAAAAATGTTTCAAATCCTAAAAGGTCCTCATAGGACGGAGGTGCCGAAATGAGAAATGTGCTGTTCATTTTAATGGCCGCAACCGTCATTTGCGGTGTTACATTTGCAGAAAGAACCGTTGTTCGTGAAGTTGTTGGTCTTGGTGCTACGCGGGATGAAGCAATAAAAGACGCCCTCTATCAGGCGGTAGCACAGACCATGGGCGTAGGTATTGATTCCGGGGCTTATCATTTTGGCTATCGGTCGGCTACGGCGGACATCGACAGGGACGAGACTACCAAAAAAGTCGAGTTTGATGCGGTTTCGGTCGATGTGGGCGGCAGTACTCTAAGCACCGACGTTTCAGGTTTGGTCAAGACATATGAAATTCTCGAAGAAGGCAAAGGCGACGACGACAAATACACGGTAAAACTAAAGGTTTGGATTTTTGATTATGAGTCGCCTGATAATACTAAAAGAGTCAGGCTGGCGATTATGCCCATAAGACCGCTGAAAGAAGCTTTCCTGTTCGGCATAAAAAGAAGAGGTGATGATATTGCTGCTCAACTGTCTCAGAAGTTGAGCAGCGGGCTTGCCGCCACGAACAAGTTTATGGTACTTGACCGTGAATATCTTGGGGAATTGGAAAAAGAGGAGAGGCTCCTTCGCCGGGACGGGTCGATTGAGGAAAAAGCCAAGCTTGGCGAAGCCCTTGGCGGAGACTATATCTTGACGGGGACGATTTCCGATGCCCTTTTGATAATGACTACACGAGAGCTGCCAGCAATTGGCCGAAACGTCAGAGAGTATAAGGGGCGGTTCGTTTTTGATTATCGCGTGCTTGGCGGCGCCACTAAACACATAAGAAAAGCAGATACCGTCGAGCTGGTACTGGAAACCGAAGATGTAAAGGCTCTGTATGAAAAGTGGGAGCCGGATAAGATAGATGTTCAGGAGCTTGGAGACCGTATCATATCTACGGCGGCAAAACTGGCTGTGGAGGCAATAGTTAAGGATTTCTATCCGATACGCGTAGCGGCGGTTAATCCAGCCGGGCAGATTATAATTGACCAGGGCAGTAAACGTCTCTCCGAGGGAATGCTCCTTGATGTATATGCCGAGGGTGAAGATATTATTGACTCTGATACCGGAGAATCGTTGGGCAAAGCTGAAGTACAGGTGGCAACGATACAGGTAGAAAGTGTATCGCCGAAAATAGCGTTTGCGAAAGTCGTAGATGGGGACCTGGCCAAGATTTCCGAAGGTTTCGTTTGCAAGTCCAGGCCTGTTGGGGAACAGCTACCTAAGGGCCGCCGCAGTAGAATTGAAAAGACTACTGATGGTGGAGTAAAAATGCCATTTGATTAATAGCAGAGTACGAAGTTTTCGTTGCCGTGCTACCACAAGGTTAATTTGTGGTCTGCAGGTCCTGTTTTTTGGCGCCGGACTGGTTTACCTGGTAGTACTGCTCGACGACATTGCACAGCTGCTGCAGTATCTCGCGTCCTTCAGGGCTTGCTTCGAGCCCAACTATCTGCATACCAAGGCATGTGCCCGCCTCATCCGCTGTCAGCAGCGTGTTTCTAATCTGGGCGTTGAACATCAGAGGCTGCTCGTATGGAAGCGGCGTGAAGCGCAAAGTTACGAACTGGCCTTTGTGGAAATCGGGATTTAATGAATTGCCCACTACCACTTGCAGTCCGCCGGCTGAGATGTCTATTAATTTACCCTGCCAATATTTATCAGGCGCTTTTGTTTTGCCGTCGTCACCGCTATGCCGGTGCCATAGGGCGACATTAACTTTGAGTGAGTCAGGGGCGTTTACACGGAAGTAGCTTCGCCTCTGGATTATCTCAACCCGGTCCGGCACAGCCAGCACCAGCTGACCGCCGCAGCCTTGTGGTCCCTGCTCAAAACCAAGAACCGTCGAGTCGAACACTAATTTGCCGTAGCGGTACTTGAGTGAAACGCCGACCGGCTGGCTGGTTTGGATATTGAGTGGTTGCGGCCGGGTGCCGTTTATCACCTGTACGTCAATCTTGTTGGCACCAAGGCGTGCCATGCGGATTTTGGCGACATGCCATTTACCCTTCGATAAGTATGACATTATCGCCGGTATGGATTCTTCGATAACAGATTGTAACAGTTTCCTCGGCTCGGCCTCGCGTGGGATAATTACCTCATTCATACCTGTTCCCTTCGTCTTTTCATCACTTCTCGCCTGGCCCGACCCTGCAGCAGTCTCGACCAGTACGCCCCCGTGTCTAATTAAAAAATACGAAGTATTTACTCGCTCGCAAAATCAACTCGCAGCACATTTTTTACAATATTTTGGCATATCGAGAGCACTTTGTTGCAAAAACACTGCCGGGCAATTATCATTATCGACCGATATGGTTGACTCGGAAAAGGCAAAAAAACTCGGGGCCGATAAAATAGCACTTCTCGGCCTGCTTGCGCTGTCTCTTCTAATTGCCAGGATTATTGTCGCGGCGAAAACCTCTATTGTTCTGTCAAAACCAGTAGAGCTAAGGCACAGCGGTTTATCAATTCGCCTGCCTGATAAAAATGGCTGGCAGAGCACAAAAAACTGGGAATGTCGGCGGAACATTTTTGTCCTGAGCAGCTTCTTTAATCCCGGAATGGTCAGGGTATCAGCCAATATCAAATGCACCTACCTGCTCGCCGCAGACAGAGGTTCACCGCAAGATTGGCTCGAACAGGAAATATTGCAGTTCGAGGTTGAAAACACGCAGACCGACACAACTCAAACCGAAGGACTCACGTTCAACTGGGTGTACCTGACTGAGAAAAGCTCCCTGGCAAACATGCTCATTGCAACTGCGCAGTTGCCCGATGGACGCTGGCTTGATATCGAGATAATCGAAACTGCCGGAGAATCCGAACTGGTAACGCAGGTATTCGAGAAAGTTATTGCCAATCTCAGGTTCGAGCAGAACGAATTACTCCAGGCTGGCCGCCGGGTAATAGAACAGATTAAAGGCAAAGGCCTGATTGAACTTATTCCCAACCAGGGGCTGCAACTCTTTTTTGTAGTCAAAAATGCAGCGGGCCAGAATATCGGTTTTGCTATGGAGCACGTTGACCGGACCTTAACTGGTGACGCGGATAATATCGAGGGGACCGGTTTTCTTTATATGAGAGCTCGACGGACAAGAGAAGAAGCATCGATATTCCAGTGTGATGATAAACTCAGTCAATTGTCATGGCAAAGTCAAACTAAAGTCGGCAATATGAAAAGCGGTGTAGAGCTGAATCTGTCGAAGACCGGCTTATTGACGGTAATAGGACTGCCGGGAGGTAACACTCAGAGACAACATTTGCTCAACCCGGCTGCCGTTCCTTATTCTGTCATAGAGGCTATCTTTAACCAAATAATCACCGAAAATATTCAAAAGATAATGGTTGACATCATTTATCACGATGGACAAGTCAAGCCCGTGGTAATCTCATTTGCCGAGCCAGACCGGTCCTCCGATGCGGCCTATATCGTAAAGTTGCAACAATTGGACCAGGACCAGGTTGGTGAAGAATTTCACCTTGATAATCAAATGAATGTAATAAAAAGAATAATAAGGCAGAACGGCATTTATGTCCTGCAAAGCAGCACACTTGAAGATGTGATTCGTATATTTCCTGAAAGGGCTGATGATGTCCTGCAGCGCAGCAGGATGCTCGACGACAATGAAAAAGATTCTCTTTGAGGACTTATCAGATGGCGCAGAAAGAAATTTATGACTGTATTATAATCGGGGCTGGACCCGCCGGTCTATCCGCGGCGCTTTACACCGCCAGGGACAGGCTCAAAACGCTCGTGCTCGAAAAATTCATGCCCGGCGGACAAATCATCAACACCGACCGTATTGAAAACTACCCGGGCTTTGAAAAAATAGATGGGCCGGGCTTGATAATGAATATGCAAAAACAAGCCGAAAGCTTCGGTGCTGAGGTAAAGACTGGCGCTGAGGTGACCACATTAACAAGGCTCTCAGACGGTAATATCGAAATAAGTTGCGATAAAGATAGGTACGTCGCAAGGGTGGTTATCCTCTCGCCGGGAAGTGACTATCGAAAGCTCGGAGTCCCCGGCGAAGAAGAATTCCGAAGCGCCGGAGCAGGAGTAAGCTATTGCGGGACCTGTGATGCGCCTTTCTTCAAGGGCAAACAAGTTTTGGCCGTCGGCGGAGGCAATACCGCCCTCGAAGATACGCTTCACTTGGCTAAGTACGCCGAGAAGGTGACCTTAATACACCGCAGGGACGAATTTAGGGCGACTAAGGTATTAGTTGAGGAACTGTTACAAAAGGCAAACGAACCGAACTCAAATCTGATTATCAAATACAGTACCGTCGCGACGGCTATCGAAGGCAAAGACAAGGTTCAGTCGGTAAAACTAAAAAACGTTAAAACCGACAAGGTCGAGGATTATCCCTGCGACGGCGTTTTTATTTTTGTCGGCATGGTTCCCAACACCTCTTTTCTCGAAAGTTTTGTTGAAATGACCGACAACGGTTTCATCAAATGCGACTGTGCATATTTACGAACTAACGTCCCCGGCGTTTTCGTTGCCGGTGACTTTAGA
>CAZNXD010000026.1:0-12029 GCA_964576935.1 uncultured Pirellulales bacterium
AGGCAGGCTCTACACGATAAAGCTGCGCTTTTTGCCGAAGGTTGCGCATAATGTCGCAGAAGTTCAGTGGCACAGCACACAAAAGGTCAGCTGGAATGAGGACGGCTCGGCGACACTGGAATTTCGGGTTGACGGTATCAATGAGATAAGCTGGTGGGTGCTGGGCTATGGTGACCAGGTTCAGGTGCTTGCGCCAAAAGCTCTTCGCAAGCGAGTTATGGAAGCTGCGCGAAATATGATAGCCCTTAACAAGCAAGCCTAAGTCGCTTCCGGACCATCTCCAAAGTAAGCGGTCAGCGATATCGGCGTAAGGCCATCTTCAGAATACGGTCGATAAAGTTCATATAAGAGATGCCGGCTTTCTCGGCGGATTCGGCGATTTCTTCGCCATAAGCAAGGTCGGGATTTGCGTTAGCTTCGAGAATGACGACTTGATTGTCCTCCGCCAAGCGAAGGTCTATTCGCCCATAGTCCCGGATTTGCAGTATTCGATAGACTTTTTTGCATACATGCTCAACGTGTTTGAATGCTGAAGCTTCAAGCTCAGCGAATCCAAATTCAATGCCCCATTTTTTTCGATACTCCTTATTGAATTTGACACGGTGAGTGGCAAGATAAGGCCCTTTACCGGCCTCGAGATTAAAGATGCACTCGCGAACAGGAAGTACAACAAGCCTGCTGTTGCCAAGAATACTGACGTACAGCTCTCGTCCCTGAATGTACTCTTCAGCAATTGCCGGCTGCCGCCATCCTTCGTGCACGAATTGGACCCTTTCTTTAAGCTCATCTTCATTCGCAACGACCGACGCGTTAGAGATGCCTTCGGAGCTGTCTTCGAGCGCCGGTTTTACAATGAGTGGATATCGAAGTTTTTTCGAAATTCGAACCGCCCTGCCGGGCGGTAACGAAGCAAAGCCGGGAACACGTATTCTGTGAGAACTCAGCAGTCGCTTGCACAACCTCTTGTCCCTAGTCAACAACAAGCCGTTTACTCCGGCCCCTGTGAACGGAACTTGTGTTATCTCCAGAAGCGCAGCGATATTCTTGTCATGCCGACGGTCGCCGCCTATGTGCTCAGTCAGATTAAAAACCAAATCGGGCTTGCCGGCGGTGAGGGTTTTGACCATGGTGTTTATATCCTCGCCGGCGCCGACTACCGAAACGTTGTGCCCCAATTCCCGCAATGCTCCAATAACATGGTACTCGGTCCGGGTAGACCCCACCGGCTCGCTGAAGTCGGGGTCGTCAGCAGGTATTTCCCCCTCATCAACCAGCGCCGTTATATTCAACTTTCGGCTCATTATTTTTCGTCCCTTTTTATGAACCTGAGAGTGTTGCCGGCAATGGTAGCAATTAAAGTCGCGGCGCCTATGATATCTTCATCCTTTGCCACAAGTTCAAGTGTGTCGCATCTTAAGATTAGCTTATCAACCAACTGAGAAATGTCATACTTTCTGTGCGAGGTCCACATCGTTACGCTATCGATGAGCCGGCGGCGGTGCCGGCGAAGCAATCTGGAAGCTTTCTGTTGTCCGGGGCCTGTCTGACCAGTCGTAAACAATGTTTTCAAGGTATCGTCGTAGTAGGCCTGAAATTCATTTCCGAGCTGCTTTCGCCTGCGTCTGTAATAAGCTTCCAGGGTAGAAGTCATATTAGATGCCGACCAGGGGGGCCGGCCCAGGGTGTTCACAAGCGGAGGCTTGTCACATATTCTTTTGAGCAGCGCATCGACATACTGCAGTTTTTTGATGGCAGGCCAGTCGCGGTACTTCTGCTGCCAATTGCTGCCGGGCGTGAGCCAGACGGCAAAAGTCTCGGAGAAGTCTTCGTCAGGATGCGACTGGGCATAATTATGCTCCAGGTGCACAACGAAGCGTTTGGAGTAAGGCAGGAAATGATACGAGTCGGAGTACCTTGTGCTCATAGGTCCAAACAATTGCCGCCATCGTGTTTTTCTGAACAGCTCGTACGCATAATTCAATGCGTGTCCGGCCTCGTGACGCAGGAGCTTCATGCAGGCCTGCTCGGTTCCCCCTTCGACCTCAAGCATCATCTGCCGCTCAATGTGCCTCAGTCGGGGATGAGCAAGGCAGAAGGGAATGCCGATTACCGGTTCTCTGTCCGGGCATAGCCACTCATCGGCAAGATAACACGGCGGGTGGAACCGGATGCCTTTTGCGTCCAATTCTTCGTAAAGCTGTCTGACACACGGCTCAAGCTCGGAGCCTTCGATTTGCACTTTGAGGTCTTTGATGCGCATCTTCAGGAGCTGTTCGTCGGTCAGATTCTCCCGGTCTATTGTTTTGGTTTCCGCCATCGTCATTGCCCGTTGTGTTCTCAGTGATTCGTCCGGAAACTCATTATATTAGCTGCGCGTGCTATGTTCAATGAAAAGACTTGATGCGACCTGATTAAAGTTTTTACCGGCCAAAAAGAGGAGTAAACTACTACGAGTTACACCCTTAGTATTGCGGAGGAAGAACAAACTTTTGCTTTAGCCGAGCAGCTGTTTGCCAATCATACCAACGATAAAACCCAAAACCGCGCCGAGCGGCGGGGTCCAGTGCCGCCTCATTGTCGACTGTGGAGCGATGTCCTGAAAGATGAGATAAAGTATCCCGCCTGCGGCAAAACTCATAATGCCAGAGGTCAGCTTAATATGGTCCTGCAGAAAAAAGTATCCGGTACACGCAGCGATTGGCCCGAGCGGAGTAATTGCCAGCAGGGCGACAAGAGCACTGCGAGGCCTAGCTCCCGATTTCACTATTTCTCTAAAGGCGTTGAAGCCTTCAGGCAGGTTCTGAGCGCCGATAAAGACGGCCAGTAAAATGCCGAGCTTATGGTCGTGCACGAACACAGCACCGAGAGAAATTGCTTCCGGCAGAAAGTCCATCAACATCGCCATGAACTGGGCCTTAGGCCCGCTTCGTCGGCTAAGTTCCACGTCCAGCATGCAGAACGCGACACCGCCGAGGCAAAATATTGTCGCAAGGGCGAGCGGGCTTAAGTTTGTGATTCCTGCAGGTGCCAATGCGAATGCGACCGCGGCAACGAGAATTCCTCCACCGAAGGCTACCACGCCATGGATGATTTCACGCTTTAATTTGGTCTCTGTCGAGCCTTCGAACCGTGCGATAATGCCGCCGATGAAAGCGGTGGCCCCCGCCAGCCAGGATACCGCGACTACGGTTACCAGCTCGCTCATCTCAACCTGTCCCTTCCAATCGTCAGATATATATGCCTGTATAACAAGTTTCGGTTATTTGTTCAACACCCGCATAGACCCTGGTCTCGGTATTTCAAAGAGCCCGCCCGATACACTAATTTGTCGAGTTCGTTTTTTTGTCGTATAATGGCCTAATGCCTATAGTTTCATTAGATGACATACATATACAGTTCGGGCCGAAGGCCATATTTGACAAGCTCAGCCTCCGTCTATACCCGCACCAGAAGGTTGGGCTCATCGGGCCGAACGGCTGCGGCAAGACAACGCTGCTGAAGCTAATCCTCGGGCAGGAAAGCCCGGATATGGGTGGTATCCGCACAAGAAAGAATGTCACGCTCGGATATCTACCTCAGGAGCCGCAATTCGCCGACGACAAAACCGTAATCGAAGAACTGCACAGCAGTGCTCAGGATACTCTGCAATTACAGAACAAAATACATTCACTGTCCGACGAGATGAGCAAGCTCAGCGGCAGAGAGCTTGCCGAGGCGATGAGGCAATACGACAAGCTGCTCAATAAGTTCGAGTCGTCAGGCGGTTACAGGTATGAGAGCAGGATAAAAGAGGTTGCGGCCGGTCTGGGGCTGGGTGAGAAATTCTATGATGTAAAAACCTGCGAATTGAGCGGGGGACAGAAATCACGGCTTGGGCTGGCAAAAGTATTATTGACCGATGCGGATTTACTTTTGCTCGATGAGCCGACAAATCATCTCGACTGGGACGCGACGCTCTGGCTGGAAAACTTTTTGAAAGACTCCGACGCATCGGCGGTAATAGTCAGCCATGACAGGTTTCTGCTGGATAATGTGGTAACAAAGATAATAGAGATTCATAGTCGCAAGGCAACGGTTTTTCCGGGCAATTACAGCAACTACCGGCAGGAGAAAGAAAAGCGAGACCTCGAACTGCAAAGGCAATACCAACAACGCGTAGAATTTGTCGAGCGGACAAGGGATTTTATCGCTCGAAATAAAGACCAGGAAGGAATGCGCAAGGTCGCCCGGGGCAGAAAAACACAACTTAATAAACTGCTGAAGTCCGACCCCGATTTTCTGGAAAAACCGACTTATGAAAAGGACCTTAGCTTTGAATTTGCTCCGGCCGAACAGAAAAGTAAAAGGTCATTGGTTGTTCTTGGCTGCAGTAATCTTACAAAAAAGTATGAAGGCCTGACACTTTTCGAAGGGCTTGAGCTTGAGGTGCTCACCGGTCATCGGCTTGGCATAATCGGGCCCAACGGCTGCGGCAAGACTACCCTGCTCAAGCTTGCCCTGGGCCAGGTCGAACCTTCGGCGGGTGAAATAACGCTGAAGAAAAATCTATCGGTCAGGTATCTGGACCAGGAAGGTGCTTATCTGAACGATGACAATACTGTTTTGGAGGAGGCGTCAACGGCGGTACCGGATTTATTGCCGGGACAGCTCCGCAATAAGCTCGGCGCGTTTCTATTTAGCGGCGATGATGTGTTCAAGAAGGTCGGCCAACTAAGCGGCGGTGAAAGGAATCGATTGGCTTTATGCAAACTTGTTCTATCGGCGCCGGAGGTTTTGATACTGGATGAGCCGACAAACCATTTGGATATACCCAGTATCGAAGCGCTCGAGAAGGCGATACAGAACTACGGTGGTACGGCAATCATTGTCAGCCACGACAGGTATTTTTTAGACAAAACTGTCGATAAGCTGCTTGTGCTCGGCGTTGATGAACTGGGTCATAAAAAATGCGGCGGCTATGAACTTGTCATAGGCTCGATCAGTCAATACACACAGCTTCTCGAACAGAGACGTCTTAGCGAAACGGCTACAGCAAAAAAAACCGGTAAGGCAAAATCCAAACGGCAGGGCAAGCAACGAAAAACAACCCCAAAGGAATTGATACAATTCGCAATGTGGTCATATGAGAAGCTCGAAAAGGCCGTCGAAGAGACCGAAGGGCAAATCACGGAGCTGACGGAACGATTCGGCGACAGCGGTATTTATAAAGACCCGCAGGATTTGGCAGGTTTACAGCAGCAGCTCGACGAGAAGAAACACTATTTAGAACTGCTCTACAGGGCTTACGAGCGCAAGCTCAATACCTAAGCAATTATCGCACGGAAGGTTACACACTAACCAGTTCGCCGATGGAGCTGGTTTTTCTCTGGCGAACCTGGTCTATAAATGCCTCAAGGCGTGTTGTCAGCGCCGGGTCCTCCTGCCCGTCAAAACTTATGTTCAGTATAGGCATGTCGTCGCAGTCCTTACTTATGCGTTGCGTCTGAGTGCTGACGATTGTCGACGGCATACAGCTAAAAGGCATGACATTAACAACACCGCCGAACCCATTATGATGATATTCTATCATCTTACCGACACTTAATACGGCTTCGCCTTCGAAGCTGTCGTGCAGATACGGTTCGGCCAATTTCAATACATGCTCAGTTGGTTCTTCGGCAAGCGGTCCAAACTTTGCTTCGAGCGGGCCAGCTAATATTTTTTCAAGCCGATACTGGAAGAAATCCTGCGCGACATTGGTGAACCAGTTGCGATACTTTCGGCGGCGTTTGGCCATTCTCTTCCTTGTAACGTTGGTATAATAGACCCACTCACTCAGCGAGGCTAAATCGCAAGCGGCGCCGAGCTCTTCCAGCCGCTGAACGATATTGGAATTAGCGAAAGGATGGCTGCGCACATAAATCTCTCCGACGATACCTATGCGGGGCTTTTGCATAGAATAATCAAGCTGCAGTTCGGCGAAATCTTCCGCGATAGAAGTCATAAGCCCAACTTTTCGGCCGAGGCTCAATCCCTTTTCGACAGCTTCGATGTACCGTTTGACAGACCTTTCGTATGCTCTCTGTGCCAGCTGTCGGTTCCTGGCAAACGGTCTGATGCGCATAATTAACTTATGCAACAAATCAACTCCTGCAGACGCAATCCACAAATCTCTCATCAGCATCGAACCGGCTGAGCCGTCCATCGACTGCGTAAAGTGCTTATAAAACGTGTCGTCCTGATTCGGCGATACGATTGGTACGTCCTTTGCGCCGGCGTATTTGAGGATAAGTCTGTGTATGCAGTTATACATACCGAACCGGCAGGGACCTGAGCCGCCGGGCATGAAGAATGCCAGCTTGTTCGGGTCTTTAGTCTCTATCAAATTAATCATATCTCCGGTAGTTATCGCACAGGGCAGACATTCCTTGCCTGTTGTATAGCGTCTGCCCTTCATCAAAGCAGCTTCGTCAGCTAATGGTATGACCTCAGCCGGCTGGCCGTAGGACCTGAAACACGCCGCGATAGCGTAAGCACAATCACTCATATAGGGGATATAAAGGGTTCTGCCTTTATCGATAGTCGTGCGCCATGTTAATTCTTTGACGTCCTCGGTCTTGGCGGTCTGCACATCGTAATGTTTTAAACTTTCCAGAAACGCTTCGAGTCTTGTTATAAGTCCGGCATCGGCTGAGTGCTCGTCAAGCTCGAGCTGCAGGCAGGGTTTCTTGCCCATGATGTCCTTGAAGAACGTCAGTAAAAACGAATCGGGCCCGCAACTAAAGTTAGAAAGATATATCGCATACAACCTTGGGTCATCCCGTATAATCTCAGCGGCACGGAGTATCTCCTGGCCGTAACTCCAGTAAACTTCCTTATGCAACTTTTCATCGCTTAACGGCGCTCGGTCTAAATCGAGCATTTCCATTGGTATAACCTTAACACCCTGCTCAGTGAGCTTTTTGGGAAGCTGCAGATTTACTCCATTGTCACAGCCGTTATAAGGTCGGGATATTAACACAAACAATTTCCGGTCGGGCGCGACCTCATCCAGTATTTCTTTTCCTTCTCGCTTTAGGGATACGTCAAATTTCTCCTGGGCCTTACGAGCCTTTTTCAAAGAAGCTTTAACTTTTGACGCCGGCACACCTAATTCAGCACCAAGCTCAACAAAGCTTTTCGTCAGCAGCTTATCGCCTTCGCCAAAACGCATCGGCACCGACAGTATCTTTGTCCTGCCAAGCTTATCTTTAAACGCACTGCGAACCTGGTAAGGAAACGACTGAACATAGGGACACAGTTGATTGTGCTTATTCTCGGGGAAATTTTTCTCCATCGATACGATGCTCGGGATAAATATGTAGTCCGGCTGTTTGTCGAGCAGCTCTGCTATATGACCGTACGCCACCTTAACCGGAAAGCAAGTCTGCGCTGCAGCCGACTCGACGCCCCTGCGGATAATCCTTTTATCACTCTCGTTCGACAGAATCACATCGAAGCCCAGCTCTTTAAGAAAAGTGCCGAACATCGGCAACAACTGCCAGAAGATAAGGGCTCTTGGAACGCCCACGGTGACAGCTTTGCTCTCGGTACGGCTGTTTTCTGAGAGACCTGCGCATTCGAGCATCATTCGATTGCGATATCCGAACGCTTCGCCTTCACCAACTATCTTTGTTTTCTTCTTCAGGTTGTAACGATCACACCGCGAACCGTAGTAAAGCGGCTCACAATTTGGCAATTGAACTTTCTTTATCTCGCAGTTGTTCGGGCAATGCTCGCAGTTGAACGACTCGATGCTGTAGTCTATATGAACCAGGCTGTCGAAGCCTCGGAATCGACTGCTTGTCGCCCGGCCTTTTTCAGCTTTGACTTTTGCCATGTGCTCGGCGGCTATTGAGGCCGCACCGAGAGCGCCGGTTACTTCGTGATGGTCGGGAACCATGATTGGTTTACCGGTGACTTTCTCGAATGCCGACCATACGGCCTTATTAAAGGCGGTGCCGCCCTGGAAGCAGATGTTATTGCCAATTCTGCGTCTGCCGACGACACGGTTGAGGTAATTAGCTACAATCGAATAGCTCAGGCCGGCTACCAAATCGGGCGTTTCTGCGCCCTGCTGCTGGAAGCTGAGCAGGTCGGACTCCATAAATACGGTACATCTTTCGCCGAGCTTTATCGGCGCTTTGCTTTGAAACGCAAGGTTAGCAAATTCCTTATCGATACTTATCCCCAGCCGCTGGGCCTGCTCTTCAAGAAACGACCCTGTACCGGCGGCGCAGGCATGGTTCATTTCGAAATCTACCACAACTCCATTTTTCAGAGATATATATTTGCTATCCTGTCCTCCGATTTCGAAGATGGTATCGACCTTTGGGTTTACTATGGCAGTGCCGGCAGCTTGTGCGGTGATTTCGTTGATGACGATATCGGCACCGATGAAGTCTCCTGTAAGGTACCTGCCCGAGCCGGTTGTCGCAGCACCTAATATATTCACTTTGCCCTCGACTTTTTTTCCGACGATATCCAGGCCTTGTCGGACCGCTTCGAGCGGCTGGCCAGCTGTCATCAAATATGCCTTGGCCAGGAGGCGCTTTTGGCCGTCCATCACAGCTACGTTTGTGCTTATCGAACCGACATCAACACCGAGGTAAGCATCTATCGGTTCAGTAGCTCGGTTCAATAATTCCTCATAGACTTTGCTGACCGGTGGCGGCAAAGTTGGTTCGGCAAGTGCTTGCCGCCTTGGTGCGTGCCTGAGAGCCAAGCCACGTCCGGCCAGATACTCCTCGAGAGCTTTAAAATTGATTTCACTGTTTTTTTTGCCTGTAGTTCTTGCAACCAGGACCGCACCTATAGCGCCGGTAAAGAAGTGCTCTTTAGGAACAACCAATTGGCCTTTCTCAAGTTCAAAGACTTCTTCAAGTGCGCGAATGACACCAATATTGGCCGCTACACCGCCGGTGAACACAATCGGTCTTACAAACTCTCTGCCTGAACCGAGGTTGCTCTTTAGATTCCGCGCCAGGGCCAAACACAGCCCGGCCAGGATGTCGCAGTTCGGTGTTGCCTGCTGCTGAAGATGAATCATGTCACTCTTTGCAAAAACCGAGCAGCGCCCGGCCATTCGCGGGACACTTTTGCTTTGCAGCGCCAGTTCACCAAACTCGTTCTCGATATTTATTCCCAGTCGTTCGGCCTGCTGGTCAAGGAATGAGCCTGTACCGGCTGCACAGACCGTGTTCAGCGCAAAATCTCTTACCCTCGGTCGGTCGCCGTCGCGCACAAGGAAGATTAACTTTGTATCCTGGCCGCCCATTTCTATTACGCTTGCCTGGCTAAACTGTGGGTATAAGTGCGCAACTGCCCGAGCTTGCGCAGGAACTTCGTTCACAAACGGTATTTGAAGCAACTCTGCAATGAGTCGCCCGGCAGAGCCCGTTGCCGCAGCCATGTATATATCTGCAGGTTTGAACTTTTCTAATAAAATGCACACCTGTGATTGCAACGTTTCAGCAGGTCGGCCCATAGTGCGCCGATAGTCAGAAAAGAAAATCGCACCGTGCTCACCAAGAACAACAACATCGCTACTTGTCGAGCCAACATCTATGCCGACATATAATCCGCCGACATCTCTGACCGGCTTAGAGGCCTGACCTTTTGTTGTGTCAGATACAACCTGTTTGCTGCTTGGCTTTGTTCCCATTTTTTCCTCTACGGCTTTCCTGGCCTAGCCTAATAATACTAACCACAAGGCCTCTTTAATTCCAGCGCTTTTGCCGTGCGTCACTCACCAAAGGAGCCTTTGCCACAGATTAAAAAGGCTGTTTTGTCCATATATATATGATGCATATATAAACTATACACACATAAGCGCTCGTGTCAAGTTGATTTTCTTTTTTTTTTGTTCAGAAGGCTGCTATCGGGGGCTGTGGAAAACCTGTTAAACGCCCTGTTAACGCCTCAAAAAGCCGAATGGGACAAATATTACCCTCTCGTAACCAGGTATCAAATAACGCCTCCAGCAACAGATAATCTAACAGCTTGTCCACATGGGTTCGGTTCGGCTTTTTTGTCGTAATCTCTTATTAAACAAGGGGTTGTGGTATTCCGTCCCAATTAACTAACAAATCCAACCTCCTTACGACTACTGATACTATATTTTATTTAATAAATAATAACTCTCTCTCAGCTAATATCGCAAGGTCTGGAAACCCCCATGACTCAGCAGCAATCCCTAATTTCCTGTAGCTACTCTTGTTTCTTTTTAGCTGAAAGTGATTGTAGCAAGCGCCAGTTTACAGTAAACTAAGGCGATATTTTAGCAGCTAATTGCACAATGCTCTAACGTCTTTCTATAGGGGTTACCAAATGAAAGTAGAGTTTAACCGAACAGCGTTAGTCGAGGCTTTGGGGCTGGTTACTTCTATAGTTCCAGCACGAACACCAAAGCCAATTTTGCGGTGCGTTAAGCTCGCCGCCAGAGAGAAGGATGTCCGAATATCAGCAACAGATCTGGAAGTCGGCGTTAACTGCCTGGTTTCTGAAGTGTCTGTTTCCGAAAGAGGCGATGCGGTCGTTCCCGCGGACAGACTGGCAGCTATTGTGCGTGAAAGCACGGACGATGTATTGCAATTTAAGGCGGCGGAAGGAAAATGTGAGGTGAAGGGCTCAGACAGCCACTTTACCATCTATGGCCAGGAAGCTTCCAATTATCCTGTCGTACCTCAGTTCGAAGGCAAAGCTGAGCTTGAGATATCCCTTGATAACCTCCGCGGCGCGATTGAGCAATGTCTGTTCGCTACAGCCAAAGAGAGCACACGCTACGCTCTAAATGGCGTACTGTGGGAGGTCAAAGGTAAAAAGCTTTTCCTGGTAGCCACCGACGGCAGACGATTGGCTCGTGTGAGAGTGAGTCTTGCCTCGGCTGCGAGTGATAAACTTGCCGCTGGTAAAATAATCGTGCCGGCTAAGACCATGGCCCTTATGGACAGGCTCGCTGGCTCAGAGAAAGACGTCGTAGCCGTTAAGCAGGTGGACAATCAGATACTGGTGAGCTGCGGCAATGTCGATATCAGCTCTAACCTGGTCGAAGGCAGCTTCCCCAAGTATGAAGATATCATACCCACCGACTATCAGAAGAAATTGACCCTGCCGACCGCGGCGGTTTTAAGCGCCGTGCGGCGCTCGGCACTATTAACCAGCGAAGAGTCTCGCGGCATCAGGTTAAGTATAAGCAAAGGCAGGCTCATATTTTCCGGTCGGGCGCCCGAGACCGGCGATGCCGAGGTTGAGATGGCCGTTGACTATAAGGGCGAACCAATTGAAGTCGGTTTCAATCCCCAGTTTATAGTGGACGTACTGCGGGCAGTGGATGCGTCTGAATTTGAGCTGGAGCTGGGTGATGCGGACAGGCCCGGACTTATAAAGAGCGGTAGTGATTTTGTGTATGTTCTTATGCCGATAAACTTAGGTTAGAGCACTCCTGTAGCAAATGGTCGATTAAATATCGGCTTTTTTGCAGTTCAGGTAATTGAATATATATGTCGCAGCGAGTGTATAATAGAGGAGTTGGTAATGCATCTGCGGGGGCGGACGGCCTGGGGAATCAGCCGCAGATGCTGGGCAGCGTTATTGCTGAGTACCTTAACCAGCGCCTCGGGCCGAAGCAGGCACAGTGGGAGGCTTTGCAACAGCTCTGGCAAGAGCTTGTCCCCGAACACATTGCCGGCCATTGCTCGTTGGCGGACTTTGCCGGCGGCCGGCTGACTGTTGCCGTGGATTCGCCCGGTTACGCTCACGAGCTGAGGCTGCTGGGCGGCGATTTGATAAAGCAGATACAAAAAAAAATGCCGCAATTAAAAATAAAGAAAATGACAACCGTCCTTAAATAACAAAGGATTATTTACAGTGAAGGTGTTATTGGAAGGTGTGATATATGACGGTTAAGCAACACAAATACGACGCAAGCAATATTAAGATACTTGGCGGACTCGAGGCCGTTCGAAAGCGCCCGGATATGTACATCGGCGACAGAGGCAGCGGCGGCCTGC
>CAZNXD010000027.1:0-11852 GCA_964576935.1 uncultured Pirellulales bacterium
CCCCTATCATTAGTACATGGTTTTTTTCATATCTGCCTTTGGTGGCATAATCAAGGTGCTGGGCCTTTTTGCCCATCTCCTGGCCGGCAATAACACTAACGTACCTGGCAATATCGTGCTCGTTCCATTCACGCGCCAAAGCCTCACACGGCGTAGCCGAGACCACGATAGCATCAGCCGTCTCGGATATCTTTTGCAGACTCTCTCTTACATGTGGAAACGGAGGAATACCTTCAACGATATCCTTGACCGCAACATTTACGCTCTTACTCCACTCAAGTGCGTGCTGCAATTCCGCTTTGCTTGCTGCGTCAGTCGCCGCATCAATAGCCTGCTGCAAACCGTCATTACTCAAAAGGCTGTTAGGGTCATTCACCCACGCCACATAATAAGGATACTGCGGAACTTTGAATTGGCGTTCTTTTACCATCGGATGAGACGGCAACAGTTCGGTCAAAATTCGCACGGCTGTTTTGTGTCGATTCGCACCGCGAGTCTTGGAAAACAAGTCCGCAAACTCCTTGCACTCGCGGGCCGCTTGTGCGACAGGCTGTAAGCCGAAATAGGCTATCAGCCATGGACAAAAGCACTCACGCTGCTTTATCCCCATCGTATCGAAGGCACATCCGTCGGAATCAATGCCCACGAAGAATTTTTTCTTAGGCTTAAACTCTTTCAATGGCTTTGCTGGGTCGAAGTCGTTCATATTTACTCCTGAAACTAAAACTACAAGATATTTTTACACACCCCCGAACGCTGAAAAACCACCGTCAATCGGAACAACTATGCCGGTAACGAATTTCGCCGCATCGCTCAAAAGCCATAATACCGTCCCCAGCAGGTCTTCCGGTGCGCCGAACCGCCCCATCGGCGTATGCTCGATTATTGTTTTTCCGCGTGGAGTCAACTCTCCGGTTTTCTCATCGGTCAATAGAAAACGATTCTGCTCGGTCAAAAAGAAGCCCGGCGCAAGCGCGTTGACCCGAATATCCTTTGAATAGTTCTGACACATATGAACCGCCAGCCACTGTGTGAAGCTACTTACGGCGGCTTTGGCAGCCGAATATATCGCAACCTTCGTCAGCGGACGTAATGCACTCATGCTCGAAACGTTGAGTATAATACCGTCACCCTTTTTAGCCATATCCGCACCAAAGACCTGCGAAGGCAAAAGCGTGCCAAGAAAATTCAAGTCAAACACAAAGCGTACCGCCTCCGGCGGTAAATCAAAGAAAGATAACTCCGGCGAGGTGGTCGCCTCTTTCTTGTTGCCGCCGGCCCCATTTATCAAGATATCCACAGAGCCGTACTCAGAGGCAATTTTATCTTTAGCCTGTTCTAAGGTGTCTTTTTCAAGCACGTTACATTTAATCGCAAGGGCCTGGCCATTTCCCGCCTCGATATCACTTACTACTTTCTTCGCCGCCTCTTCATACAAATCAAGTACAGCTATCTTAGCGCACGCTTCGGCCAGGCCCCTTGCCATGCTGCCACAGAGCACGCCGCCCGCACCGGTAATCGCTATAACTTTATCTTTCAAACTGAATAGCTCAGCCATGATAACGTCCTTTCCTCAGTCTATAAACAGCGGCTCAATGTGCCGCTGATAGATATTCTTAGTTACCTGTTCGCCTATTATTGTTTCGTATCTGTCCAATACCCCAAGATAATCTTTTCCCATCTCAGCGGCAACCTTATATCCAACATGCAGTAGCTGCCTGAGATGTGGATTATACTTTTCGCAGGACTTCTCATGCCTCAAAGCCTGGGCATAATCCTGGCCACTCCAATTCTTAACCGTCTTAGCAGTAGGAAGTTTTGCCTTATCTATATCTATGACTGTCTTGTAGGGCCCGCAAAGCTCGTCCAGTCGCGACAATGCCTTGACATAAACCTCCTTGGCAACAGCAAGCCCGTCCCCGCCCGCCAGGGCAAGGCCTATCAATTCTTCCAGCCAGGTTGTTCCGGCAGTTTTAAGATGCAGCCCGGCGCTGAATCTTTTCAAGGCCCTGTTGATAGGACCGTATATCGAAAATTTGTCGCTGCCGGAATGAATACTCAGCTTTAGATTTTCCGGCAGGCCGAACTCTTCAATCGCAAAAGCAATAACCGCTAAATCCTGATTAAACTCCTTTTCGAACTGAGCTACATCGCCAACGTAATCGACGCCTTTATTGAATCTGCCTGTAAACTTCGGTGCTATTGTCTGGGCGTCAATGCCCTCATCGGCAATAGCAGCTAATATAAAAAGCATATCAATAGGCGTTTGAGGCTGGTCTGTCTCATCCATCGAAACTTCTGTCACAAAATCATCTTCGCCCTTGGCTTCTTCAATATGCCGATAGATTTTACCCGCCTCATTAACCGCCAGTAAAACCTTCTTCGCAATCCGTGTAACATCGTCGCGTGTCATTTCAATCGGTTCATCTATGCCGGGTATATTCAGCTTGCCGGTGTATTGCTCATGCTTATCGACAAAAGCCTTTATCTTGTCTTCAGAAGCACTCCGGCCGATGAAATCCGCAACATCAAGAGTGAAGAAATCGCTCGATTTCGTGAACAGATCAACATTCTCAAGATTAATATGGTCCGCGTCAACAAAATACGGCAGCTTAAAACCCAGACTCTTTACCGCTTTATCAGCTTCGGTTCGCACCTCAGCAGGCGTAGTGCCGATAATTTTGTGTTCGCGATGCGACTTGTTCCAAACAGGAGTGATATCAACATCCAGCCTGCCGACTTTTACAATTGCCTGTAGTTGAGCTTTGCCCTGCCGGCCAAACCTGTCACCGACACCAAACGAGTATTTGCCTAAAATCATCTTGTTGGCTCTCCGCTATTTGGACTGTTACAATTAAATATGCTTTGCAAGTTTCTTCTCCAGGGGCTTTCGCTCAAAACGCATATATACTGGAAGTCCGTCATCGCCCACCTTAATTAGTGCCTGGCCCTTTACCAGCGGGCGAACGTAATCCAACATCGCCTGTGTCACCCCGTTACCCTGCTCATTTATATACTCACGCGGTACCTTGTTTTCACCGTTGGCTACATCGCTTAGTTCAGCCAGTCCTGTAGAGCACTTATACTGAGAGCCCTTTTCACGAACCAGTGTAACCATCCTGCCGTTCTCACCGGAAAACGCGGCCTTTACCGCCATTTGGCCGCACATATAGGCTTCATTGACATCCGTCAAAGATGCAAAGTGCATCGCGCTTCGCTGATTGGTGCCGAGCTTGTTGAAGCGTGTCTTTATGCCTACCTCTTTTTCAATTACAGCTTTTACCATCTCCGCAACGCCGCCAAGCTGTGCATGGCCGAAACTGTCTGTAGCCATCGCGCTTGTCTCAGCAGTTACGTATTTGCCCTTCTCATCCTTCAAGCCTTCCCCAACAACAATAAATACCCTGCTCAGTCTCTTGTGTACCTCTTTCACATCCGCGATGAGCTTCTCAAAACTAAACGGCACCTCCGGTACGTAAATCAAATGAGGAGCATCTTCTTCTACGCGATGTGCCAGTCCGGTCGCAGCGGCAATCCAGCCGGCGTTTCGACCCATCACTTCTAAAATGCTGCACGTATCTGTCGTGTACAGCGCCTCGGTATCTCTGCCTGCATTCATAGCGCTTGTGGCAACATACTTTGCAACGCTTCCATACCCGGGACAATGGTCCGTACAGGCCAAATCGTTATCTATTGTTTTTGGAACACCGATACATACCAGCTCGTATCCGGTCTCGGCTGCAAGTTTATTGACCTTGTCAGCAGTGTCCATCGAGTCATTGCCGCCCGCATAGAAGAAGTAATGAATATTGTGCGCTTTGAAAACTTCCAGAATCCTTTCATAATCCGCTCGCGACTCATCAAGAGATTTCAACTTATATCTGCACGAGCCTATCGCCGCGGCAGGTGTTTGCTTCAAAGCCTCGATATCTTCAGGCTTCTCGGCGGAAATGTCGAATAAGTCCTCTTTCAGAACGCCAAGAATCCCGTTAGTCGCCCCGATCACTTTATCAATCTTGTCTGATTTCTGAAGTTCCTGAATGACACCACATGCACTGGAATTGATAACAGCGGTTGGTCCTCCGGATTGAGCTATGATTGCGTTTACTTTACCAGCCATTTCGAAACTCCCAATAAGATTGAATGCCCTAAATTAATTTACTCACGTCCTGAGTTAAAGTTTACAGTGTTTGCTTATTAATTTCAAGCAGTTTCTTAAAAATATCGTATGTACTTATATTATAAGCACTTATGGCCGCCATTTAACCTTAACACCTTGTCCTTGCAAAATCTCTTGTTCTGAGTTATTCTATATGGCACGGTATAATATTAAGTCACTAACATATGCGTCATAATCCTATTGATTCAAAGAATGCAGGTTTGCGAAACGAGGCGCTGATTCTTAATTTTTTAAGAAAGCGTGGCCAACTTTCACAAGCAGAAATCTGCAAGCTTACCGGCCTGGGTAGCTCTACTGCCAGTTATATAACCGCAAGGCTGCGGGAGAAGAACCTCATACTCGAAAAGCCGGGCAAAAGTACAAGACGAGGTCCCAAGCCAATCATCCTTAGTATAAATCCACAGGGGCGTTTTATTGCCGCTGCATCATTCAAACCGACAAGTATTACACTTTGTTTATTTGATTTTAACTGCCAACTTGTTGAGAAGCTCAATGTCCCCGCTGAAAAAGAAAACTCGGTTGAGAGTTTTTGTGACCTGCTTCAGATTAATCTGCTCGGCCTGCTAAGCAAATATAACATCAGTCAAAATGATTTGCTGGGAGTTGGTATCACCCTGAGTGGTTCAATCTCACAAGATGGTGTAGTTAAGCTGTCAAGTCCACTTGGCTGGAAGAACGTCCCGCTTAGGGAGATGCTTAGTCAAAGGCTCAGTTGTCCTGTCAAAATCTATCCTACTCGGGTGCGATTCCTCGCTGAAATATCAATTGACTCTGAGTTTGCCTCAAAAACCGTTCTATACATAAATGTTGCCGATGGTGTCGGCGGGACATTGTACGCCGACGGTAAAATCATGAACGGTGCTTCCGGACGATTCGGTGAGCTTGGCCATGTGGTAGTCGATCCCGACGGGCCGATGTGCGGCTGCGGACAAAAAGGATGTCTGGAAGCCTTCGTTTCAGGACCGGCTCTAAGTAGAGCCATAAAAACAGATATTTCAAACGGAAAAGAAACTGTCTTGAAGAACAATATAGAGAGTCAGGATACGCCGGAGCAGATAGTCACCAAATGGGGTCGCGCTATTGTAGACAATGACACCTACGCCCTGTCACTGAGACAGATGATTGCTAATCGTCTCAGTCGAGCAACAGCTATCGGAATCAACTGCTACGACCCGGACGTAGTAATGCTGACAGGCTATGTAGCAAACCAGTGCATGGACTATTTAACCGCCTCAATTAATGACGTATTGTCGACGGAAGTCTTTGACAGCGCCTCTCGAAGCATAACTATCACTAATGCCAGATTCGACAAAGACGCGTTGACTCAGGGCTTGGCCATGGCTGTCCTGCAGGATTCGGCCCTGCTTTACTAAAATCGCAAAACAAGCCCACTCTGCCATATTGGCACATTTCGAAAGCACGGTGAATATACGTAACCACTTATATATCCAATACTTACGCAAATAATGCGTTCGGGCACAGCTTTTGCACATACATAGCATGGAGACTGTATATATTGACAAGGGAATTTGCTATGAGATTCGACAAATTCACAATGAAAGCCCAGGAGGCCCTGGCCACAGCTCAGCAGATAGCTATGGCCAAATCGAATACGGTTTTATCACCGCTGCACCTGCTTAGCGCATTGTGCAACGACGACGGAGGTATCACGGATTTAGTCCTCAAAAAAATCGGCGCAAACACCGACCAGACAAAGTCAATGATAGACAGCGAGCTTAATCGACTTCCTCAGGGCAGCACCAGCCAGATTATGCCCGACCCTGTCTTTAACCAGATTGTGCTCGATGCACAGAATCGCGCCGATGCAATGAAGGATGAATATCTGAGTGTCGAGCATCTGTTGCTATCACTATCCGCTGTGCAAAGTGACGCCAAGGAAATCCTGCGCCTCAATTCCGTTGAGACCGAGCAAATTGAAAAAGCCCTGAAAGATATACGAGGCGATAAGAAAATCACCGACCAGAATCCGGAAGATAAATACAACGCACTCGAACGTTACGGCATAGATTTGATTGGGATGGCGCGCAAGGGCAAGCTCGACCCGGTAATCGGCAGAGACGAAGAGATACGCCGATGCATGCAGGTCCTTAATCGACGAACCAAAAACAATCCCGTTTTAATCGGCGAACCCGGCGTAGGCAAAACCGCGATTGTGGAAGGCCTCGCTCAGCGTATAGTTGCGGGCGATGTACCAACGGGCCTGAAGAACAAAAGGATAATCGCTCTCGATATGGGTTCTCTTATTGCCGGCGCAAAATTCAGAGGAGAATTTGAAGACCGTCTCAAAGCGGTGCTCAAAGAAGTCGTCTCCGCCCAGGGACAAATTATACTATTTATAGACGAGCTTCACACAGTCGTCAGCGCAGGCAAAGCTGAAGGCGCGGTTGACGCAGGTAATTTACTAAAGCCGTCCTTGGCACGAGGCGAACTGCGATGTATCGGCGCTACTACCATAGATGAATACAGAAAGTATGTCGAGAAGGACGCCGCTCTTGAACGAAGATTTCAGCCAATTATGATTGACCCTCCGAGCGTCGAAGAGACCATCGCCATCCTTAGAGGACTTAAAGACCGATACGACACGCATCACGGCGTTCGTATTACAGACTCAGCTTTAGTAGCCGCCGCAACTCTATCGGACAGATACATCTCAGACAGATGGTTGCCGGACAAAGCAATCGACCTGATGGATGAAGCCGCGTCAAAGCTGCGAATTGAGAACGATTCGCTGCCGGCTGAGCTTGACAATATCCGCAGAAAGACCTTGCAGCTTCAAATCGAACAGCAGGCGCTCAGAAAAGAAACTGACCAGGCCAGCAAAGAACGGCTTACAACTATGGAAAAACAGCTTGCCGAGCTTCAGGAAAAAGACAAGCAATTTACCGCCCAGTGGGAATCCGAGAAAGGTGAAATCGACAAGATAAAGCAACTCAAGGCCGAGCTTGAGCAGGCACAAATGCAATTCGACCAAGCCCAGCGACAAGGTGAGCTGGAAACGGCGGCCCGGCTCAAATACGAGACCATCGCAAATCTCAAAAAAGAAATCGATAAAACAGAAGCTGTCCTGACGAAATCAGACCAGCACAAAATTCTTCAAAACGAAGTCACCGAAGAGCATATCGCTCAAGTCGTCTCCAAATGGACACACATACCTGTCGCCCGGCTGTTAACTGGTGAACGTGACCGGCTGATAAAGATGGAAAATGAAATTAAAAATCGCGTTGTCGGCCAGGACGAAGCCGTTACAGCACTTTGCAACGCCGTTCGTAGAAACAGGGCTGGTCTTGGCGACCCCAACAGGCCTATTGGTACTTTTCTATTCCTTGGCCCAACCGGAGTTGGTAAGACCGAGCTTTCTAAAGCATTGGCATATTTTCTATTCAACGACCCAAATGCAATGATTCGAATCGACATGAGCGAATTCATGGAACAGCACAGCGTCGCCAGGCTAATCGGCGCACCGCCCGGATACGTCGGCTATGAAGAAGGCGGCAGATTAACCGAGGCCGTCCGCAGAAAGCCGTATTCTGTCATCCTGCTCGACGAAGTCGAAAAGGCTCACGTTGATGTATTCAACGTACTGCTGCAGGTATTCGATGACGGCAGACTAACCGACGGCCAGGGCCGAACAGTCGATTTCAAAAACACCGTCATCATTATGACCAGCAACATTGCCGGCCAACAAATTCAAAAATTGACAGAAGAACAAGGTGCAGACTGGGAAATCGAAGCACATGTTAAAGACGTCTTGAAAAATTACTTCAGGCCGGAGTTTCTTAACCGTATCGATGAGGTGATTGTCTTCCACACACTCACAAAAGAAGACCTTAAGAAAATCGTCAATATACAGCTCGGCTATCTCGCCGAGCGTCTAAGTGCTCGAAAAATAAACGTCGAGTTCACAGACAGCGCCTGCGACGCCATAATGGAAGAAGGTTACGACCCGGTCTTCGGCGCGAGACCTCTAAAGCGTGCTATCCAGCAACAACTTGAAAATCCTCTTGCCGCTGAGATATTAGCGGGAAAATTCAGCGACGGGGACACAATCAGAATCAACGCCAAACAGCACCATTTTACTTTCGAGAAAGCGTAACATCTTTTGCCGGAGGGCTTAGGGTAGGCCGGTCTGGAGCCAATTGTCGCAGAGTAAGGCTAAGTCCTCTATATCGACCCAGCCGTCGCCGGTTAAATCCATCCCGCCGCAATAAAGGATTGAGTCTGGCTGCTGCCAATTGAGACCTATCTTTGCAAAATCAACAAAGTCCACGTCTTTGTCATTGTCAAAATCACCGACGAGAAACTGCCAAGCGAGTTTTGGATAACTGACGCCTTCGCATATCGCCCATATATCATCTGTCCCGTTTGCGGTCTCCCATACAAAATCCCATCCGACAAAACTTGATTGTTGTTTCATCTGTACATCCGTCAAAGGCTCTCCATAACCATTATCCGGCCCGCTGCTGATAAGAAAATAGCAATTACCAATTTCGCCCCAACCCAGATAGTTCTGTCCGACTAATCCACCTATGTTGTTTGAACCATTTCCCCCATCAACATTTCCTGTCGAATAGCAATTACCGATGCCTCCACTATGCCATCCCACCAGTCCACCGATGTTGTTCGAATTATCTCCCCCCGTGATACCGCCCGTCGAATAACAGTCGATAATAGTTGCCAAAAGTTCGTTATGTCCTACCAGCCCGCCGATATCTTCCGAACTTGCTCCACCTGTGAGATTGCTTGTTGAATAAGAACTACCAATACTGCTGTTGTCATTATACCCCATGAGCCCACCAATGTACTTTGACTCATTTCCATAGGTAAGATTGCCGGTCGAAGAGCAATTACTGATACTGCCGTAGAGGTTTCTACCTACCAGCCCTCCGATGTAGTTCGAATCGTCTCCGCAGCTGACATTACCCGTCGAATGGCAGTTGTTTATATCACCCCAAGAAGTGTCTCCAACAAGCCCGCCAAGATATTCCGAATTATTTCCACCGGTAACAACACCTGTTGAATAACAACTTCTGATATTGCACCAGGAGCGGTTATATCCCATCAGTCCTCCGAGGTATTTTGAATTATTCCCACCAATAACTCCGCCTGTCGAATAACAGTTAATGATGTTGCTTTTTTTATCGATAGTTCTGTCGTTATATCCCACCAACCCGCCAAGGTCGCTTGAATTATCTATGCCGGTGACAGTACCTGCTGAATTACAATTAATAATTGCAGTATTGTTAAAACCTACAAGCCCGCCGAGTGAACTTGAACCATTGACGTCACCTATCGAAAAGCAGTCGCTGATAACTCCAGAGTTACCTCCTGCCAACCCACCGAGCGTATATTCGCCTGTTACGATGCCCGTGGATGAGCAATTACTGACGCTTCCGGAGTTACCTCCCACCAACCCGCCGAGGTTGTGTGAATCGCTTTCTCCGCTGACAGCACCGGTTGAATAGCAATTATTAATGTCGCCGTAGCTATATCCAGCCAGACCCCCGACGTCGTTAAAATTATTTCCGCCTGTAATATTGCAAGTCGAGTAGCAATTGTTTATGCTGCCTTCGTTTGAACCCACCAGACCACCGATAACGGAAGAATTATCTTCACAGTTAATTTCCCCTTTGGAATAGCAGTTCACAATATTGCCGGAATTCATTCCCGTTAGCCCACCGATATACCCCGAATCACTTATACCGGTAACGAAGACGTTTTCAAGACCGAGATTTTTTATTTCGCCGCCGGGGCCTATGGAACCGAAAGGTCCTAAAAAAAGGTATCCGGATAAGGTCATCGCAGTAATCTTGTGCCCGGCACCATCAAAGATGCCAGTAAAATCACTTTCATCGATAGAGAAACTATAAGAGGCAAGGTTTATGTCAGCTGTAAGAAGGAAACATTTGTTATAGTCTTCAATATCGTTCGCAAGTGTCATCAGGTCTGTAGCGTTAGCGATTTGGTAAGGATTGTTTGGTTCGCCTGTCCCACCGGAGTATTTTGCGTGTGCGGAATCCGGCTGGATAGAAAGAGACAATAAAAAGACCGCAATCGCCACCGCGGGCATTCTGCCATCACCCATTTCTCACCCCTACCCATTATATAATCTTAGTTTGTCCCCCAGCAATGAACGAATTATACTAAAACCGCTTTGTCCTGCAAACACAAATTTTTCCTCAAAGTGAAGAGGTTTTTCATAAGCATTGCTCCAGCAAGTCCATGAATCCATAAGTAGATGTTTAGTGTCTCACTTATTCCTGATAGCAGACGGTATAGTAAAAAATTCGTCTGGATGGGCGGCGGTTGGCTGGAAATATCGGCAACGGGGACACGATAAAAATCGATTTCAGCGGCCAGCGATTCACATTTGAAAAAGTCTGATAGTGCCCGGCAGTAAAAAACCTGCATGTCTCATAGATTCATAGTAATACCTCGGCCGGCGAGGTATTCTTTCATATCGTGTATCGAGCACTCTTCGAAATGTGTTATCGATGCCATCAGGACCGCTTCAGCTCCGCCTTCAACGATGGCATCGTAGAGATGTTCAAGCTCACCCGCCCCACCTGAAGCAATGACCGGAATGTTCACAGCGTTTGATACCGCTTTGTTCAGCTCATTATCATAGCCGGCTTTTGTCCCGTCGGCATCCATGCTTGTAAGCAGTATTTCACCGGCGCCGAGCTGCTCGCCTTTAGCTGCCCATTCGACAACATCAATCTCCGTCGGCTCAGTGCCGGCCTTTACGCATACCTGCCAATGCCCTGGCCGGTCTTTCGAACGTCTTGCATCGATAGCCAATACCACACACTGATTGCCGAAACGCTCAGCCGCTTCGCTCAGTAAATTGGGATTATCAACCGCAGCAGTGTTGACCGAGACTTTTTCTGCGCCGCTTCGAAGAAGAATATCGAAATCTTCTATGCCCCTGATACCGCCGCCTACTGTAAATGGTATAAATACATTCTCAGCCACTTTTTCAACCATATCGACGATTGTCTTGCGTGAGCGGATAGTAGCTGTGATATCGAGAAAGACTAATTCGTCAGCTCCTTCCTCACTGTACCTGGCGCCAAGCTCGACCGGGTCACCTGCGTCACGAAGGTTCAGAAAATTCACTCCCTTAACCACACGGTTATCTTTGACATCGAGGCACGGAATGATTCTCTTTGCAAGCATACTCTTTAGCCCTTCTCGCAAATACTGTAGAAATTACGAAGTACACTTAGGCCGGTTGGCCCGCTCTTCTCCGGATGAAACTGAGTGCCGTAAACATTGCCCTTCTGCACCGAGGCTGGCAGCTCGAATCCATAATCGGTATAAGCAAACTTCGCTTTATTGTCTGTTACTTTTGAATAATAGGAGTGTGCAAAATAAAAATGCCTCGCCTCACCCAGACCTGCAAAAAGACCCATGCCTTCCGGCAGCTTGACAGAATTCCAGCCCATATGCGGTATGGTCCTGTCCTCAGGCAGTCTTATAACGTCACCTGAAATCAGGCCCAAACCTTCATGCTCACCGTGTTCACAGCTTCGCTCAAAGAGAAGCTGATAACCCACGCAAATCCCAAGCAAGGGCTTGCCCTGCCGGACAACCGCTTTGATTAAATCTGTTAAATCTCCCAATGCGTTCATGGCATAGCCGAACGCCGCCA
>CAZNXD010000028.1:0-11804 GCA_964576935.1 uncultured Pirellulales bacterium
GATAAATGCGTCCCCGCCAATGCCACCGATGCGTCCACTACGGAAAGGTCGGGTTTTTTATAGAGGCATACGTCCACGACCGATTTATGAGTCGAAGGCGAGTGCAGCTTTGATTTGTTCCAGGAACCTTTGTAATAGGGCCTGGGCGCCAGGCCGAACATGTTCTTCATTGCTACGGTCGTTTCAGTGAAAGAATGGTCTTTCAATACTGGCAGCGAGATAATAAAGGCATCGCGCGCGACTTGGGGCAGATAGAATTCCTTCAGTACAAACGTGTCACTTCGCTTGAGGCAAACGGCCTTTTCTGTATTGAAATCAATCAGTCGAATTCCATGTTTTTTCGCAAGGGCGGTGTACCCGTGCTTTCGGTAGATATTGTCTGTAGTGCCGTAGCCGCAGCCTTCGCCTATTATGATTTGGGCGGTGCTGTGCTGTTTGCAGTATTGATAAACGGCTTCGGCTGCTTTTACGCTGGTTGTCACCGGCGGCGGGCTGGAGTTGGTAAGGTTCGGCTTTATGATAATCAGGCCGGCTTGCGGCAGGGCATTCGAAGCTCCGATTAAATCGAGAGCATCACGTATACTCTTTTCGTAATCAACGAATTTTACCTTTGCAACCTGGCTCATGGCCTGCAAACGCACCTCCTTATATATCAAACGACAACTATTATAGGCTTTAAAGCAATGGTTTGAAGCATCTTTGCCGGGGCAGTTGACGTGACAGAGCTGTTATATTATAACTCTTAGCCCAGCTATGATTGACGATTGGATGCAGGGATTCATAATATTTCATTTTGCCGGGTACTTTCCGGCTGGCAAATGCCTGTGCGCTGGGGGCATTTTTAAAGGTCAAGCCAAACTACTAGTTCGACTTAGGGAGGCTGAGGTTTATGGATACCGTTATAACGCCTGAAAATCCTTTTGGGTACGACCGTTACGGATTCGCATGGGAACACATACCCCCAGGAGGAGTGCATCTTGACTTTGGTTGCTTTGAGGGGAAATTCCTCGAGGGATTAAGAAGCAAGGGTTTCGAAGAGCTGATTGGAGTTGATATTTCTAAAAATGCTGTTATTAAAGCTCGGGAGCGGCTTGCAGATATTGAAATCGTACATATTCGCGGAATGACGCCATTGCCATTCAAGGACGCTCAATTTAGGTCGATTTCTCTTTTGGATGTCCTTGAGCATGTGTACGAACAAAAAGAACTATTGGAAGAGCTTAGTCGGCTCCTGAAGAACGATGGGGTTTTAGTAGTCACAGTGCCGGGGAAACACATTTTTTCTTTTTTGGATATAGGTAATTTTAAGTTTCGATTTCCCAAACTCCATCGTTGGTACATCTGCCGGAAATTCTCCGAGGAAGAATATATCTCGCGATACGTTTCAAATCCTGATGGGCTTATAGGTGATATCTCGGCGAAGAAACGTTGGCATGAGCATTTCTCCTGGTCGAGCCTGAACACACTGTTCAATAAGTGTGGTTTTAGAGTGGTGATGTTCGACGGTTCTCGCTTCTTCGGTCGCCTGATTGTCACCGTCAACTTTTTACTTAGATGGTTCAGACCTTTACGGCCACTTGTAAGGCGACTTTCCGCCGCTGATGCAAAACGGTTTAAGTCGGCAAACCTGTTTTGTGTGTGTCGAAAGATTGACCATTGACATAGATATACTCTGGAGGTGGGCGGCACAAAAATCGATGTCTTCACTTTGCATGGGGTGTGTCACGGACCGGAGCAAGGTAGTCAATTTAGGTTGATGTGGCGGAGTTGGGCGGCTTGGGTTATAATTTTTTGATATGCGAGCGGTAATACAGAGAGTATCCAAGGCTTCGGTTCAGGTCGAAGGCCAAGTGGTTGGCCGGATTGACAAGGGCCTGCTTGTCTATCTTGGCGTAGCTAAAGGTGACGGGCCCGGTGACGCTGAATTTATCGCCAGGAAAATCGCCGAACTTCGCATATTCGAAGATGATGCGGGCAAGATGAACCGCAGTGTATGTGATGTCGGCGGTTCGGTGTTGATTATCAGTAACTTCACGCTTTGCGGCAACTGCCGTAAGGGTCGCCGTCCGAGCTTCGATGACGCGGCTGAACCGGCCGTTGCCGAGCATCTCTATGAGAGTGTGGTTCAGGCGGTCGCGGACTGCGGTTTGACGGTCGAGAAGGGGCGCTTTCAGGAGCACATGCGCGTCGAAAGCATCAACGACGGCCCGGTAACGTTTATTATCGAGAGCAGTTGAGAAGCTTACCAGGTTTGTAAGTAGATTTTGGAATTTCAATTCCCCTTGTGATGTCTGCAAAGCGCATATTATCGGAAGCTGGCCCTTATTGTTAATATAGTCAAAAGAAGCTCCAAATGCGTCCGTAGGCCGTTGACAAGGGCCGTTGAGACTGATATAATTGTATTGTAACCCACGTGTTATGCCTATAGGTGGGGGTGATGATGAGCCGGCAGTTCAGCCCGAACGGCTTACGGAGCTGCCGGAGGTCTGGTTTCGAGAAGGGATAAGTGATGAAAAAAGTCTTTGTGAATACTGTATTAGTTGTGTTTTTATGTTCTTTATTGGTAGGTTTATTTGGCTGTTCGTTCGAGCAGCAGGGCGAAACGGTCGCCGAAGGCCACAGAAGACATATACGCAACGTGCGTTTGAGTAATCAGCAAATGATGGAAGATGTCGACTCGGCATTTTTGATGGATAAGCCGAGCAGCCTGACGAATAAGGCTATACCCTAATACGCACCTGCCTCTGCGAAGCGCTATTGCCGAGCGGGGTCGGCGCTGTTCGGAGCTCGGGAACTTAGGCAAAGGGATTTGATTAGTGCAAACTCTCATCGAGTACTTCTACCGAGTGGCGGGATACAGTTGGTGGGCGGTTGCTGTTGAGCTATTATTAATCGGCCTGGTGGTCTACTGGGTCGTTGATTTCCTCGAAGGGACCAGGGGAGAGCGTCTGTTCAGGGGGGTAATTCTTGTTGTCATCGCATCAGTGCTGTTGCTGAATCTTGTTGCCGAGCGTTTGCATCTTGAAAGGCTGGAGCATCTTTACAATTACTTTTTGGTGTTTGTATTAGTGGTTGCGGTCGCGGCGTTTCAGCCTGAAATTCGCCGGGCGCTGATACGTATAGCGCAGCCGAGATTTTTAGCCGGGCCGTCACAAAAGCTCTCGAGGACAATCGAAGAAATTATTAATGCGGTTCTTGATATGTCTGCGACCAGGACCGGTTCGATTATTGTTATAGAGCGAAAAGTTGCGCTTGGCGAGTTTATAGAGACCGGCGTTCGTATCGACGCCAAGGTTACTGCTGAGCTTTTGAAGACCATTTTCTATGCTGGTACGGCCCTTCATGACATGGCGGTTATTATACGCGGCGACAGAATCGTGGCGGCAAGGGTACAGTTACCTTTGGCGGAGGCAGGCGGCAAAGCCGGTGAAGAGCTGGGTTCGCGACATCGAGCGGCAATCGGTATATCATCAGGCTCTGATGCGAGTGTAATAGTAGTCAGCGAAGAGACGGGTATTATTTCTATTGGTGATAACGGCAGGCTGGTGCGCAAAGTTGATGAGTCGCGTTTAAGAATGCACCTGAGGACGATAATGACGCATGGCGAAACGGCCGGCTGGTTCTTCTGGCGGGCCAGCGCTGTCGTCGACAGCTCGGATGATTTGACGCCGCGTAAAGAATCGGCGGCTACTCAGGACAAAAAGGACAAGACGCCACAATGAAACGGCGAATAAATTACGGCAAAGTATTGTTAGTAACGTGCATAACAATACTGATATGGGTCTGGGCGGACAAGGCTCAGGATGCAGAGTGTGAAATTCGCCAGGCTGTGATAAGACCCGACCGGGCGGTTGCACCTGATTTATGGATAACGTTTGACGGGCAGGTAAGTTTCACAATCGACCTTATGAAACTGCGTGGCCCGGCGTCTCGCATCGACCAAATCAAAGGGGGATTGCGAACCGGCTCGGGTGCTATGGAGTTTTTCTTTGCGCCGCAGGATATGGGCATGACTGAGCCCGGTCCGCATACTCTGGATATTTGCCAATTTCTTCGGCAAACCGGCCAGCTTCTAAATCTTAGCGTCACAGCGGTTTATTGTGAGCCTAATACTGTTGAGGTTAACGTTTCCAGGCTTGTTAAGAAAACTTTGGCCGTAAGGTGTGTGCGACAGAATGGTGTTGCGTTAAAGGCCAGGACAATTGAGCCGGCCACTGTCGAGATGTCTGTGCCCGAAGACTGGGGCAGGGAAAAACTTTTTGCGGATGTGTCATTGACCGATAGCGAAATCGAGCAGGCCCGTTCAGGTCCTATCGGAAAAATTGCCTATGTTCAATTTGCTCCCGGGCAAACGCGGGCTGTCTCCAAGGCTGTTAAGGTTACTATGCCGCCTGAGACGGAGCAGCTTAGAGAGTACACTATTACCGGCGCTACCGTTGGTTTTGTAATGAGCCTGAACCTTGCGGGCAAATACGAACCAGTACTGCTCAATCCCTCCGACCTGGCCCAGGTAAACATACTTGCCGCCGATGCCGCCGAAGACGCATACAAACAGCAGCCTTACCAGATGCTGCTGTATATTCAGGACGAAGAGGCGCAAAATACCGGTGAGCAGAAAAAAGCTATAGTGTATAACTTTCCGGACGAATTCGTTCAGGGCGGTCAAATCAGGCTGAATCAGCCGCCGGCAATTGCCCGTTTCAGGCTAAAAGACCTTAGCTCGACATCTGAGTCTGCGGCTTCGCCCTGAAAAAGACCGCTATCGTTTCAATTGTCATCCACACGGCCAGACCAAACAGCGCCGCCGCGACTAATACCAACAGCCAGTTGCTGCGGAAGTCTTTTATGAAGTCTGTCTGCTTTATTATCACCGACCAAATCGTCACTACCAGCATTAATATCGCCGGTATTGCGGTCAGTACGAACTTTGCGCCGCCTTTGGTCTTAAGATACATAGTTACCAGCAACAGCGCCAGTGCCGCCAGGAGCTGGTTGGCTATACCGAACAGCGGCCAAAGAATCATCGCGCCTTTGCCGTGAGGCCCGTTCATAAAAGCCAATGCTGCTGCGGTCAGGACCGCAAATGTTGTTGCCGTCCAGCGATTGGTCAGTGATTTGATTTTCAAATCGGTAGCAAGCTCGCTTATGATGTATCTTTGCAGCCTTACGGCAGTATCGAGCGTGGTACCGGCGAACGAGGCGATAAAGACCCCCATCAGTGTAATGCCTATTGTTTCGGGCAGGCCAAGCGTGCTCATCATATTTGCCGCGCCACGAACAACTGGTGCTATCTTGTCGGGCAATCCTTTTTCTCCGAGCCAACTGGAGTAGTAATTATTCCAGGCATCGGTTCCCAATAGAAGACCGCCGTCGGCGGCCTTTATTCCCAGCGAAATTCCGGCGGCTACGCAGATAATAATAAGAACAGCGAGAAAACCTTCCAGAAGCATCGAACCGAACCCAATAAAGAGCGCATCCGGCTCTCTGGAAATCTGTTTCGGGCTGGTGCCGGAAGCGACGAGTGAGTGAAAGCCGCTGACCGCTCCGCAGGCGATAGTGATAAAGAGAAACGGCCATAACGGAGGTGCGCCCTGAGGCGAGAAGTCAACGACGGGCGCAACCATACTCAAACCGCCTTTGACTGAAGAGACGAGCACGCCTGCCGCCAAAAGGCCCATCATGATAAAAAGCTGCCACGCATTGATATAATCTCGCGGCTGAAGCAGCATAGTCACCGGCAGTGTCGAGGCTACCCAGGCGTATATGAGCAGTAAGATTGTCCAGACGCCTGTTGCCGGTATAGGCCCGATGCCGGGCATGTGAAAGTTGGTGGAGCTGCCTAACCAGATTGTCAGGTACATTGCCCCGACCGCAACGGCGGTTGCTAAAAATACACTGGCGCTTTTTTTATAAATCACATAGCCGAGAGTCATGGCGATGGGTATCTGCAGCCAGACCGGCACGAGCGATGTGGGAAATTTGTCGAAGACTACGGCAATGACCAGGCCGAAGATGGCGATGACAATCAGCAACGTCAAAAATACAACGAAAAAAAGAATGAAGCGTACGCGCTTGTTGATGTATTTTGCGGCGATTTCTGAAATGCTTTTGCCTTCGTTTCGCAGTGAGATTACCAGTGTTCCGAAATCGTGCACTGCGCCCATGAAGATGCAGCCGATGGTCACCCATAGTATCGCCGGCAGCCAACCCCAGATGATACCAATGGCCGGGCCGACAATCGGGCCGGTGCCGGCAATCGATGTATAATGATGGCCGAAAATTATCCCTTTGCGTGCCGGGACATAATCGATGCCGTCCTGCAATTCTTTCGAGGGAACAGTGGCGTCTTCTTTTAGCTTGAAGATTTTTCGTGCGAGGAATCGGCCGTAAGTGTGGTACGCCAGAATATATCCGCCGCCGCAAACGATAAGCAACAATAACGCTTCCATGAAGACACCTCCAAGGTTCTTCTCATTATTTTCTGTGTGACCGGGCTAAAAGCCTGATAGGGACTTCCGAGACCGGCAAAAGCTCCTGCAATCTGCCTATTATATAGCGGCGATAGTTTTCTTCAAACAGTTCCGGCTTGTTGACAAACATCAGTATTGTAACGGGATTGACCGCAATCTGTGTCGCATAATAGATTTTCGGCCAGCCGGCCTTGTTTCGTTTAGCGCCGGTGCGTTCGGTTTTTATAATATCAAAGGCCTTGTTGAGTTTCGGCGTTGGTATCTTTGTCGTCGCCTGCTTGTGGAGCTCGGCGGCTAAATCGAGCACGCTCTGGACGTTCTTTGATTCGGTTGCTGTTGTAAATGCGATTGGCGCGTATTTCAGGCCCGGAAGGACTTTGGTCAGGTAGTTTTCGTAGTCTTCTGTCGCAGCGGTTTCTTTTGCCAAATCCCATTTGTTAACGACAAGGATGCAGGCCTTGTGCTGGTCAGCTATGAAGCGAGCGAGTTTTTTATCGACCTGCGATACAGGTAAGGTCGAGTCGATAAGAAACATCGCGATATCGGCCCTACCGATCGAACGTGTCGCTCGAACGTAACTATAGAATTCGATGCTGTCGGCCATCTTGCCTTTTTTTCGTACGCCTGCGGTGTCGATAGCGACAATGGTCTTACCGTCTTTTTTGAACCTTACATCGACAGCGTCTCTTGTAGTACCCGGTGTTTCGCTGACGATTACCCTCTCAGCGCCGACCATTGCATTGAGCAGTGTGCTTTTGCCGGCGTTGCGTTTGCCGACGACGGCTATTTTCATTACAGGCTCGTCCGGCTTTTCCGAATCGAGATGAGAAATTTCATCGAAGATGCGGTCCAGCAGTACAGATTTGTTTAGATTGTTAAGGACTGAGAGGCACAAAAAATCGCCGAAGCCCAGTTTAGTGAATTCGGCGGCGTTGGGAAACAGCCTTGCCATGTCGGCCTTGTTTGCGACGCCTATGACTTTGAGATTTTCTTTCCGCAGTAAGCTCGCAATGGTTTTATCGAGCGGGTTAAGGCCGTCGCGGATATCAACCATGAAGATAGCGAGGTCGGCTGATTCGATTGCCTGGCGGATTTGATTTTCGATATGCTCACTGAGCTGGTCCGCGTCGACAATGCCGTATCCGCCGGTATCGACCAGCTCGAAATATCTGTCGTCTCTTTCGATAAAAGTAGTTACACGGTCTCTGGTCACGCCTGCTGTGGGTTCGACGATACTAATCATCTGCCCCGCCAGGGCGTTCAAAAGAGAGCTTTTGCCCACATTGGGCCTTCCAATTATCGCAACTGTCGGCAACGCCATAGTCCAGCCCAAAATAACCCAAAAGTTTTATTATAGCAGAAAGTAATTCAAGTTGCATTTTTTGACGGAAATGTTAATATTTTATAGTAAAGGAGAGGTTAAATAATAATTAAAGGCAAGCGTTTCCAGACTGTTTTCCTGCTAACCACGCTATTCGCCTGTTTTGGCTTGGCTGATACATTTACGAACAGGCAGACCGGCGAAAGTTTTGATGGGTTTTGTACCCTGACAAAACGCGGCGGCAAAACGCAGGTTCGTACCGGTGAATCCCAAGGCAAATATATAAATCTCGCAGACTACGATGTCACCTGGAATCATAAGGGGCGAAAAAATAAAGTATTTATTTTTCGTGTCACCGATGCAATCGAGTTAGCCTGCGTAACCGAAGCCTTTGAAAAAGCCCTTGTTGCCATTGCTAACCAGGGTCCTTTATTTATTGTCATTGAGATCGACACTCCGGGCGGTCGAGTAGATTTAACCAAGCGAATGTGTGAAACTATCCTGAAGGTAGATAACTGTACTACCATTGCTTTCATAACAGGAGGCGAATATGGAGGCGCCCTTTCTGGTGGAGCGGTTTTAGCCTTGGCTTGTAACCGAATCTTCATGGCTGAGGAATCCACTATTGGGGCCGCAACAATGATCACTGTTTCAGATGGTAAAATGAAAAGTCTCCGGGATACTTACGGTGAGGAAGTGGGCGAAAAACTAACCTCCGCCTGGCGGGCCTATATGCGTTCTGTGGCAGAAGCTAACGGACGCAATGGTCTTATTGCCAGCGCTATGGTTGACCGGCAAGTGGAAGTAGTTGAAGTTCAAGATGGTAACAACAAACGGTTTTTCATCGACCCTAAGGACAGGAAAAAAGATGACAAAGTCATAAAAAGGTTGAGTAAAAGGGGGTCGCTTCTTACCCTTACATCCGAGGAAGCTTACGATTGTTATATTGCCGATAAGATTATCTCGATACGCAAGCAACTTTTAGAAATTATGAATGCTGACAATGCCGATGTTGTTGTCGATGTTCACTGTGACAGGGCGAAAATGGCTTTTGAGAAAGTAAAGGCCGATTATGAAAAATCCATGGAGGAAATCCACCTTCAAATCGAGCGATTAAATTTAACCGACTCCAAAAACGAGGCCTACACACTCCTGAGAAAAATCAGGCGGGAAATCAAAACCCTTATCAGATTGGCGAAGAAAAACGAAGATTTGCACGTTGCCCCACAGGAGTGGAAAAAAACTCTCAATTCGGTCGAGGCTGTTTATGAAAAAGTGAAAAAAGCAGGCCCTGACTAAGTTATTGTCTGACCCAGATTTCTAATCATCGACCAGTTTGTCATATCACAATCCCTAAAAAGTGCCTGTGGCGATAAAGCCGGCGAATTGCCGATATATGATTTGTATGGAATCTTCTGAGGTTAAGACAAGCAAATATGAAATCGTGAATTTTGAAGCTGGGTCGAAAGAACCCCGCCTCAAGCAGTGCATCTTCTGCGCCGAGACCATTCAGGCTGATGCGGTTAAGTGCCGATTCTGCGGCGAATTTATCAATACCGAAAAGGCCAGGAAATTGCAGCGCGCCGCAGAGCGGAAAGACGATAAACAGCAGCAGGACGACGACATTTTATTTGCCGGCAGGCCGTCTCTGCTTGGACTTTTTGGTGCAGCCGTAAAAGGAAGTATCGTTCTGGCTTTTGCGGTGATGATAGCAAGGTTGCCTGTTGAAAATTACGCGGCGACATTAATTGAGAAGTTTTCCGATACCCTGTTAAGTGACAATCAATATTATGCAATCATCGGGTATAAGAAAATCGTGTCCCTTGGCCTGGCAATGCTGGTTGTTCTGTGGTTTCTGTTCAGGGTTGTAAAGCTGAAGATGACTTACTATGAGGTGACAAGCGATAGGGTAGAGCACAGCAGGGGGATATTTGACAGAAAAGTTGATAACCTTGACATGTTCCGCGTTATTGATTTGAAGCTCCGCCGCAGTTTACTCGATTGCATTGTCGGTATCGGCCAGGTCACTTTGATTACTACCGACAAGACGGACCCTAAATTCACGTTCGAAAAGATACGCCACTGCCGCGGGCTTTACAACGTGATTAAAAAAGCCAGCCTTGAAGCCGACCAGAAGCAGGGGGTCATACACGTGGAGTAGCACGGCTTTAGTTGGTAGAGGTTTCAGGACTGGCCGTTCTTGGCCAGTTCAATCCAGTTCGGCTGAGACAGGAACAACGTCAGCTTGCTGTATTCGTCCTGTAGTTCGTTGAACATCGCCGGTACGTACTCCATGTCTTTGTCGCGCCCGGCGCATTCGAGCTTGAAAGCGATGTCGCTCAACTTTTTGGCCCCGATTTGTATCGAAGCGCCTTTCATGCTGTGTGCGTACATTTTAATATGTTTTGGATTTGCCGACTTGATTGCCTCAGCGAGTGAGTTCAGACATTTCGGACTGTCCTTGAGGAACATTTCGACAACCTGCTTTATCACAGCTTCATCGTCACAGATGCCCATGACGGAATCCCAGTCGATGAGATTATCCGCCAGCAGTGTGCCGTTGGACTTTGCGGGCCTGGAAGGCGTATCACCGGCAGGCTCGCACATTTGTGTCAACTCTTTAACCTCTGCCGTTACGGAGTCAACTTTTTCACTTAAGCTTTTAGTTTTCTGAGGCAGGTGTTTTTCAATTATCCCAACCAGCTCTTTACGGTTTATGGGCTTTGGCAGATAGTCGTTGCATCCGGAGGCAAGACACTTTTCCTCGTCGCCTTTCATAGCATGAGCTGTTACCGCCACTATCGGTTTAGTATACCCTTCTTTTCTGAGTTTTTTAGTGGCATCGTGACCGTTCATAACCGGCATTTGTATGTCCATCAGCACCATGTCAAAATCCTGTGACAGTGCCGCTTCCACCGCCTCCCGCCCGTCCTGGGTTATGGTTACTTCAAGCCCCAGCTTTTCCAACAGAAGCCTTATCAGCGTTTGATTTGTTGGAGTATCTTCGGCCACGAGCACTCGACCGGAGAACTGTTTTTGTTTGGGAGCATGTTGCTCGCATTTTAGTTTATCGAGTTGGCCATGTCTGCTGAAAGACGGCTGGGCTTGCACATCAACGCCCGCGGGAACAGTTATTGAAAACGTCGAGCCGATTCCCACCTTGCTTGTCACGGTGACGTCTCCGCCTAACAGGCTCACAAGTTTCTTTGTGATTGTAAGTCCGAGTCCGGCGCCGCGTCGTCTGCGGCCGGGCAGGATTTTAGCTTGCGAGAACTGTTCGAATATTTTTTTCTGGTCCTCGTCCGGAATGCCGATACCGGTGTCTTCGACATCGAATCGGATATAAGGCTGGTCGTTGATTGTCTCAAGCTGAATATTCACGTGGACGTGGCCGTTGTCGGTGAAGTCGATGGCATTGTTAATAAGATTAATCAGACACTGCCTTAGGCGCAAGTTGTCGGTTTTGATTCTCGCGGGCAGTTCACCATGCTGGAAAATACCGAAGCCAAGTCCTTTCTGGATTGCCTGCGGGCGCATCAGCGATTCAATTACAGCGAGCAGGTGCTCAAGCGAGCATTCGGCAATCTCAATGTCGAATTTACCCGCCTCGATTTTAGAGAAATCCAGGATATCGTTGATTAGGACGAGCATGTTTTGCGCGCTTTCGCGGATTATGCCTATATGGTTGCTCTGTTCCTCGGTTAGTATTTCTTCCGCCAATACTTCACTCAGGCCGATAATCGCATTCAGCGGTGTACGTATCTCGTGGCTCATGTTGGCAAGGAATTGATTCTTTGCTAAATCCGATAGTGTTGCTTCTCCGGATGCGTGGCTAATCTCATTATGCATTTCCTTGAGTTTCTGGTTAGTGTTTCCGAGTTGCTGTTTAACCAGGTTGGTTTGCTCCTTGAGCAGTAATTCGAAAGCTTTTAGAATGTCGGTTTGAGTAACTACACCCACAATTTGTCCATCCTCTGTAACAACCAGTTTCTTGATGGATTTCTCGGTCATGA
>CAZNXD010000029.1:0-11742 GCA_964576935.1 uncultured Pirellulales bacterium
CCCTGTTGCCGGGTTGAAAACCCGGTGTCCTAGGCCTACCTAGACGATGGGGCCATAATTCAAATCAAAAGGCAAAAATCGAATATCAAAAATGTATGATAACGCAGTTGCCGCGTCGCGACAACTGATTCTTAGTGTTTGCCTATTGCTATTCCATGCTGATTGCTTCAACGGGGCACACATCAACGCAGGCTCCGCAGTCGACGCAGGCATCATTATCAACCTTGGCCTTGCCGTCGGCCATGCTGATAGCTTCGCTTGGACACTCGGAGACACAACTCTCGCAGCCGGTGCATTTTTCTTCATCTACTTGTGCTGGCATCTAAATAACCCTTTCTTAAACAACAATTGAATCTTAATAAAAGAACTCGGCATTCTTACAGAATGGGCTGTAAAATACAACAGAAATCTTCTTAAAACGGCATACGGGTACGGTTAACGTTTGTGCTGTTATTTTTGTGTTTGCGGCCAATCTTCGGATTATTATCGGTCTTGCAGTGTTTGTTTTTGACAGTTTCCGGCAGCCTGTTTAGCTGTCGCAGCGAAGCGGATGTTACCGGCTTGGCCTGCAAGCTCGGCCGCCTTTTCGAATTCTTCGAGAGCAACCGAATTTTCACCGAATTCGAGCATTACTTTGCCAAGATAGTAATGCCCCGAATAAGAGCTGGGATTCAGCTTGATAGCTGTTTCCAGATGTTGTCGAGCTTGCTGGTATTGACCTTTTTCATAAAGTGTTCTGCCAAGGACGTTATGGGCGTCAGCATAATCCGGCGTTAGTGAAACAGCCTTTGACAGGTGCATCTGAGCCTGGTCAAAATCTTCATTGTCCCACATGTGATAGCCAATGCAGTAATGCATCTCAGCTTCGAAGTTAAATTTCTCCGGGGTAAAAGGACCTGCAACGCTTGAAGCGCCGCCAATAAGCACCGCAGAAATAACAAGGGCGGCAAGAGGCGCCCATCGGGCCGTCCTTATCAAGTTTGTGAAAACCATCAAACCTGCTGCTGCAAATAGTGACATCACGGGAATCATAGGCGCACGATAACGTGCAGCTGCAAAGACCAGAATGACCGAAGGAAGGTACAGGACAAGAAACAAAGCTATTGGTGCCGGAATCTTTTTTACTTTGGATATCAAACCGAAAATTGCCAACGGCAGAAACAGACCGAAGGGGAAACCAAATTTGCCGATTTTGAAAGTCAAGGCCGACAGCAAAGGCGAGTATCTTGAGGCCAGGTAAATGTCAAAGGTTCTCGGGATTTCTCTTGAGCTAAAGAATTGAACAGATTTGTAGATCAGGTTCTTGAGGAAATCTTTGGGCTGCTCGAGTATGTATTTGAAAAATTGGTGCATAAAGAATTCTCTGGCCTGTTGCTCATTCTCGGCGCCTTGCTGTTTTGCCATATCCCAGAGCCTGTACCATCCGCTACCCGCTCGAGCCGAGATGGTCTGGTCCGGATTGGGGTTGTTGCCTATGTAAAGGTTTACCGGGCCTGACTGAGGTAGTGGACTAAACTGCCCTGTATGCACATAGCAGAGTGATGCGACGATGCCGAGTACGATTGCAGTGCCAGCCACTAAAACGGAAGCTTTTTTGGCAATTGCTTTCCAGTCAAGACCGGCAGTTCGTAAGGCTACAATCAGCCAGATGAATAATGCGGCAGTAAAGGGAATAAACGGGGCCCTGGTGATGATGCTCAGTCCTGTGCAAAGACCTGTGACTAAATAGAACCAGCTTTTGTTCGGCCGGGCGGCTGTGAGGAAAAGCAATATCAGCAATACCGGCCAGAAGCAAGCCCAGGAAGTAGCTAACAGTTCAGTCTCGAAAAAAATGATTGGTCCGTAAACAGCGGTCATCAAGCCTGCGATAACACCGATGGTTCGGTCGAGGATTTTACAGCCGAGCAGGTAAACCAGTAGGCATGTCACTGAGCCCAGAATAATCTGGAGGATTTTGGCGATGAGGATTGATGAACCTGTGAAAAAATACACTCGCGACAGGAAGAAAGGGTAAAAGAATCCCTGAAGGAAGAATGTATCCCGCATTACACCGTCTGTGACCAGTGTTTTCGCTATTTCATGGTATTCTGTCGAATCGACGATGGGTAAGTAAAAAGTTGGACTGCTGCCGGCTTGATACAGGTATATAATTCGAATCAGCAAAGCCACTATGAAAACAACCGCCCCGTAGCTTATTGCTTTCCACGGCCAGGCTTTGTAATTGTATTTTGACATAATTAATCCCGTCAAATGGTCGCGTCGGAATCCGCACGGATTATTTTATGATGAAAGAGGGGAATTATCGAGTCTTTTGATTAGAAGGGATTTTTGCTCAGCCGTGATGAAGGTTCCGGCTGGATTGCTCAGAGCTGTGGTTCGGCTGTTGTTTTTTCTTCGGGTTTGTCTGCGCCGAGTGCAACGGCCATGTCACGCACCAGCTCGTGTGAGTCGTATTTGGCCGTGTAGTCGAGCACCTGCTTGAAACCGCTGCCCGGATTCTGTGCCAGCAGGTAAATTGCCATCAGCCGCACCGGCCAATGCTCGTTGTTGAGGTTTTCCGAGACCGCCTCTAACAGCTCGAAGTCAAGCGGCAGCGGCAGCAGCGCAATCATGGTATGAATACGCCCGTCCCATTCATCACTGGTCAGATTAAAAACGAGAGAGGACTTTAGGATTTCCGGCATCCAGTCGGCGTACATAAACTGATACGTGGGTTCGGACTTTGCCATTACATGCTGCTCAACGAGCAATCCGGCAAATAGTTCCGCGGTCCTGTAGCTCTGTCGTTTTCGCTTTAGCGTATTCATTCGGTTCCGCAGAAACTGTGCCGTCAGTTCTACGGCGGGGCGTTTCACTTTTTTCTTAACCACTTTGAGGTCTTCGAGACGGTTGCCGATGCTGCCATCGGGTAGTGTCACTGGGTCAAGATAGACCACAAACTCGATTTCGAGTGCCGCCTGCGGATGCCTGGCCAGGAATTCTCTGAGCTGGCCGGTCATTAGTCTAAGCGGAATAATCAAACTTGAGTTCGGTCCAATAGGTGACGAAGGCAGACTTCTTTTCGTGACCAGGTTCGATACGCCTTTATCCAAGTCGCCGGTTATAACGGCGTCAATCCTGATGTTGCCTTTGAACAATCCATAGTCACTGATAACCACCGGCTCGGGCGAGAGGTTTGTGATTACCAGTGAAGCACTGAAATCGGTGCCGTAACCGAACTTATCGCCGCGAATGTTAAGCTGTACATCAATTATTTCATTCGGTTTACGAAACGCCGGCACTATAGAAGATGAGCCGAAAGTTCCCTCAAGAGCTATTTCTATCACGCCCGGGTCGGTTGACGGTACATATTCGACTTCGACCTCGTCGAGCATTTGTTTTGCCTGGTGAGCTTCAAGCGATGCCGGGGCCGATTCGATGACCGATGTAAGAGTCTGGACCGCTAAGTCTTTCTTCTGCTCGGCGAGTTCGATTTTGGCTTTAGTCAGGTCCAGGACCGGATTAGGCTGATAACTTTCAAGAAACGGCTTTGCCCAATCGAGCTCATCGTTCATGACAAACGCATATGCCAGAAGCGCCGCGGCAGTGGTATTGTTTGGCTCATTCGAATACGCCTTGTTTGCCCAGTCGATAGCCTGGCCGGGTTGTGGTGAACCAAAGCAGTAGAACCACGCCAACTGCTCGGCCATTGCCTGTCGCTGGTCTGTGTCTGTTTGTTATTTTGCCTGAGCCTTCTGCTCGGCTGCGGATAAAATTTTTCGTGCTTTTTCGGTTTGTCCGGTTTTGGCGGCTGCCTTGGCCGATACTGTCTCCAAGACCAAATCAACGACTCCATCTTTTTGCAGTTTTTCTGCGATACGTACCGGCTTATGCGGGTGTCTGTCGGTGTTGTATGCGTTCAAAGCCAGACCTAAGTATATGTACCGAGGCAGCGGTTGCTTCGGGTACAAGTATTCATAAAGGGTAGCACAGTATTCGTACCCGTCGGCGGCAAGGGCGAAAAGCTGCAACTGCTCAGCGTAGCTTGCAAATGCCACGGCTGATTCAATATCCAGCGGATTTTCACCGAGCATGTAGCGCAAATTGCTAAGATACGCCGCCGGCAAGACCTGCCCCTCGCTTAGCTCGTGGACCTTTGCAAAGGCCGCTCGATTGTATTTGTTTTTATCTATTGCACTAAGGAAGTATAACTGGGCTGTATTGACATCTGCGCGTTCTAATATCAGCATCCCCAGTGATGTGAATAATTCTGATTCCAGCACATCATTTTTATTTTTAAAGGTGCCTAAGAGGTCTGCGAGCAGTTGTTCTTTCTGCTCACGAGAGTCCATTTGTCCGAGCAGGTAGTCTATCGCCTCTTTTGCAATCTGCAAATCGACCGTGCTTTTCACATAAGCTTTAAGAAGAGTGCGTACCAGCTCAGTATTATCAGGCGGCAAGGCCGGCGCGGCATTTGGGTCATTTACATCTTTTGGTAAGGCTTGGCGGTGAGGCAATCCTAACAGCAGCGGCGTTGGCGTATTTGCCGCCAGTCTCATCATATCCGGTAATATATATTCTGCCTGATTATCGAGCCGAGTCGCGGCTGTGAAAAACGAAAGCGCCTGTTGTGCCTGGGCGGCTTGTGCGGCATTGTCGGCTGCGGGCTTGTTAGATAATTCATACCCGAGCTCGTAGAACTTTAAGGCTACTGAGGGACTGAATAATTCGTCAGAGTAACCGATATCCTGCCCGGCAGCGCAGAAAGTCCATACGCAAACCAACCCCCAAAGCATTAAAATGCTTTTTCTTAACATCTACATCTCCAGCATAGTTGTACAGAAGCAATGCTGTTTTTATCGGGCAATTTTGCGGTCGGCTTTAGGTAATAGAGCCTTCGAAAAATCACTATGTTTTCGGACTTATAAGCAGTTATTTTCGCCCCGTAAGCAGCCCGAGCATCTCGATTCTAAGGGCCATAGCCGCCACTATATAAACCACCACCGCCGAAATAACCACCGCAATGATTCGAGCTATCTCGAATTTTAGCCCGGCCGGCATCTGTTCGGTCGCCGTTAAAACAAACGATGCTATCGCGTACATTATTCCCGTCGCGATAGCTGTTTTGATAATTGTAACAAATAATCGGTTTGTTATGGGCCCTTCAAAACGCCTGTCCAGCAGGGCTATCAGAATTACTACCTGCAGGTACGAGCAGACCGAGGTTGACAGGGCCAGGCCGGGCGCACCCATGAACCAAATCAGTGTCAGGTTCAGAACGATATTAACGACCACCGCCAGCAGGGCGGTTCGAGCCGGCATCTTCGAATCCTGAATCGAATAGAACGCCCGCGTTACAATCTGCTGCAGGAAGAAGCCGCACAACCCAATCGCGTAAAAAGAAAGGACGGCGGCAGTCATCGCGGTATCTGTAGATGAAAATTGACCTCGCTCGAAGAGCAGTTTTATCAGCGGCTGTCTGACCAGTATAAGTCCCGCCGCTGCGGGTATCGCAATAAATATCGCTCCTCGCAAGCCGCGCGAAATTGTCTGACGCAATGTCGTCATATCTTTTTTGGCTGCGTCGCTGCTCATCACGGGAAAAATCGCCGTCGCCAAAGAAATGCCTAATACTCCTAACGGAAACTGATACAGCCGCTGTGAGTAATAAAGTTGCGATACGGCGCCGTCCCACATCGGATACCTTATCTGCCGACCGAGCCATGTAAAAAATTCTCCCTTTTCAGCCGAGCCGGAAAACCACAAGGCAATGAAATCGTCGGCCAATGTATTTATCTGCGTTGCGGTAAGACCTAATATCATCGGCCCCATCATTATGATTATTTTTTTGAACGCCTCGCTGCGTACTTCCCAGGTGGGCCTTATTCGAATACCTCGGCTGTGCAACGGTAGAAGCTGCGTTGATAATTGGGTGAAGCCGGCGATTATCACCGCCACAGCTACGATAAAGACAAGCCGTTCCGGCTGAATTGAAAGGACCCAGCCGCTAAAGCATAGTGAGCCGATGATGAAGATGTTCAGTATAATCGGCGCAGCCGCCGGCGCTGCGAAATGACGATGCGTCTGCAGGATGCCGGCCAATATCGCCACGACGCATATCAGAATCATGTAGGGCAGCATTATCCCGGCCAGCGCCAGCTTTAAGTCTGTGCTTGGATATTTACTAAAGAAAGCGTAGTAGCCCCATATAATTGCCTCGCCGATAAGCACTATTACGACAAGTATGACGAATACTACGGTAACAATCGTAGAGGCGAGCTTGTTTGCCTCTTGCGGACGATGATGAAGTTCTTCGCTGTATACAGGTATGAATGATGCCGAGGCAGCACCTTCGCCGAATATCCGCCGGGCAAGGTTTGGGATTTTAAACGCGATGGCCCAGCCGTCGAATATTCCCCCGGCCCCCAGAAAGAAAGCAAATGCCATATCCCGGATAAGCCCAAGTATCCGGGAAGCCACAGTCAATATCGCAATCTGCCGAAACCCTTTTACCATTTGCAGCTTTTTACACCACATGCCGCCTTTTTGCAATAAGCACTAATCATCAACTCATATCCTGAATGTGAATCGGGGATGCACCGAGATTTTTAAATTCTTGGAGGTGCTACGGAGAATGGGCGAGCTCGGCCGACGTTATTAAGTAAGCCCAGCAGCAGGGCACTTGCCAAAAGGCTCGAGCCGCCGTAACTGACCAACGGCAGCGTCAGGCCGGTAATCGGCATCAGGCCAAGCGTCATGCTGATATTGACAATTATCTCGACCGCTAACGTAGCTGTGATACCGATGGCAAGCAATCGGCCGAACGAGTCGGTATTGCTCGCGGCTATTTCTAAACCGCACAGAATAATAATTGCATAGAGCGCGATGACCACTGCTGCGCCAATAAAACCCCATTGGTGAGCTATCGCGGCGAAAATGAAATCGTTCACACGGTAGGGCAGAAAGTCATATTTGACAAAGGGCCCATTGGCAAATCCCTGGCCTTTTGCTCGGCCTGATGCTATGGCGTATTTGGAACGGATAAGGTGATAACCGGCTGCGGTGGTCCAGTGATGCTGGTCGAACTCTCTGCCGATGAGCAGCCGAGCCAATCGGGGGTGTTGCTCGGCTTTGTCCTGAACAGCTTCGCTCTGTAGTAATACACTGCTTATTCTGCTTCGCTGGTACGGCCTCATGACGGCCCACATTAAGGGACTGACCAGAATTGCGAGCAGGATTATCAGTAATAGATGTTTCACTCTCGCCCCGGCTACGAACAGCATAATAAATAGTACCGGCATCATGAGCATGACAGTTCCCAAATCCGGTTCGAGCAGTATCAGCAGCATCGGCAGCAGGGTAAGTATGAACGGGCCGAGAAGGGCCTTGAAACTGCGGTAGTTGCTGCGGTATCGCAGATACCAGGCCAGGGCCAGAACATAGGCCACCTTGCACAGCTCGGACGGCTGAATCGCGGGTAGCTGCCTGCCGGCAATGGTGAAACGAATCCAGCGATGTGTGCCGTTAATCATGGGAATGAACGGGATATTGATTATTTTGCCCAGAAGCAACAGGGCCAAAAACAGCAGGATGGCGGCGTAGATTCGAAAACTGAGCTCGCCGAGTCTGCGATAACTTATGAGGTTTATAGCGATAAAAGCGGCTGTGGCGAGACCTGCGAAAACGAGCTGCTTTTTCCAGAATTCGGCGAAAAATCCGGCTTTGCTGGCAGGACTGGCCTCGCCGGGGTGTCCGACAGCGTAAATCGCCACGACACCAATAGCCAGCAGCACCAAAGCGGTGGCTATTAGTGTCAATCTGAGAAGTAAAAGTCGGCCGCGAAGGAATCTGTACATGACGCGCAAGATAGCAAAAAAATAGGCCGGTTGCACTGAAGTTGGGCCAAAAAGCTAAAAAAATGTGAATTTTTCAAAATTTTTTGGATTTTTTCAGACCAAGGCCTCATTGAATTATCCGGCTCGGCTCGGAGGCGAAGTGGCGTTTTTTGCTTGCTTTTGAGGATTTAGTAATATTCGGAACCAGCCGGACGAGTGAGGGGGCAATTTCCCGCTTTTTTGGCAAAATTTTTTGGATTTTCGGCAATTTTGACTTGATTCATATGGGCTGTTCTGGTATTTTACATGTGGCCTTCACCAACGGAAACATAGGTGTGTAGTGTAGTTAGCACACCCGAAAATCACCTTATAGGTGAGAAAGGAGGAGCCGTTAGAAGTCTGAAAGATGAGGTTCATTCCGGTATTTCCTGCCGACCGGCGCGTTTGTCACTGAATTGGGATTAAATCCTGAGATGTAAACAGGCGTGAAAAAGTGAAAGAAACTTCAAATTGTTAAAGGGCAGGATTAAGTTGTTACTTTGTTGGAACCAAGGTAGGCAGAGTTGGTAGCTCTGCCAAAGAAGAAAAGAAAGGATTAGTTATGAGAAAATTGTTTCTAATGCTGGCTGTGTTACTTTTGGCATCGGCCGCGTATGCAGTGGAAGATGTGAATGTCTACTGTACTGCCGACGGGAACGTCGTGACTGTCAGCTATTCGGCCACTGCGGACGCTAATCTGCCGCGGGCCTTTGGGCTTGACATCAAGCTCAGCAATGCCGAGACGATTACAAGCGTCACGCCGCTGTCTCCGGAGCCAAACGGCTACTGGGTTTACCCGGGTTCGTATGACGAAACGCCCGAGACGCCGGTTGGCGACCCGTGTGACAGTGATGATACGCTGCCCGGCATCGACCACAACGGCATAACAATTGAGATGGGTTCGCTTCACTCACCTACGGAGGCTAATTCACCGAATGCCCCGCGGTTGAGTGGTGACCTGTTCAAGTTTACCGTTAGCGGCGACTGCAACGTGACCATTTCCGGTAACGCAGCACGCGGAAAAGTAGTTTTCTATGATGCAAAAAATGAGGATGACGGCAGAGATGTCGTCTACACAGTCTGCACAGTTGTGCTTGACTGCTTCCCGGGCAATGACCCCAAATATGATCAGTGGGTAACGCAACACAAGCCTAAGGCCTGGTGCTGTGACGGCCAAGCTGATGGTGATGCTACTGGCGATGGTAAGAGTAACGTCTTAGACCTATTTGCCGTCAAGAAGGGGTATGGCAAGAACTTTGCTACTGGTCCATGGGGTACGGGTAGCGGAGAGTACAATTGTGCCGCCGACTTCAACCATGACGGAAACGTCAATGTGTTAGACCTGTTCGTAGTTAAGCAACATTATGGGCAGACGGTAGGTACAGCGTGTGCTGATATAAGCGATTGCCCCTCTGGCCCGTAAGAGAGAGAGGTTGGTTTGTTAAATGAGTTTTTTAATTGTCCTGCTTTTCCGAAGGAGTCCGTGTGTAAAGGACACTTTTGTGGAAGCGGAGAGTTAGGAGGATAAATTATGATGAAGAAAGTGTTAGTTTTATTGTTGGTTATTGGCATTGCTTCAATGGCTAGTGCTGATGTGGTTGACATCCAGATTAGCAGTTTGGGAGGCGTGCAAGAAATCACGGACCCATGGGCTGTTGTAACGGACCCGATAACAGCTACAGATAGTATCACAATCGACCCGTCGCAGTGGGTCAACCTGGACATCATTTACACAGATGATGGTGCAGGTTTTGGTCTTATCTCCTTGGCAGTAGATATTATCGTTACCGGTCCGGCTACCCTTTATAAAGGGGAGCTTGGCCCCGCTGGCAGCAACACGTTACTGACGTTCCCAGCTGGTGCATGGGACCTTATTAATGCGCCTCCGCTGCAGCCGCCGATATCATTTATCGGCCCCTATGATGACGGGACGTACGCAACGGCTGCTGATATTGACCTATCTATGTCGGCTGGTCTTATGGGTGTTGTGGGCGTGCCGGTTGTTGCTCTGGATCACCTGCTGCTCCATTGTGACGGCCCCGGACTTGTGACCGTTACCGTAGTGGACAACCCCAATTCATATGCTGGTGGAACCTTTAATATGGCGATGGGGACACCCGGCTTTGGTCCTGGCGTAACCATTATCCAGAATATTCCTGAGCCGATGACGATTGCTTTGCTGGGTCTTGGTGGATTGTTCCTGAGACGACGCAAATAAGCACAGCTTTGAAGCCAACAGATGTTCATTAAAGAGGCGAGTTTTAACTCGCCTCTTTTTTTTGATTTTTTTCTTGCATTGGGTTTGGGCTTATGCTATAATACGCATACTAAATTGGGGGCGTGAGAAAACTCAGAGTATCAGTGAACCAGGGGTGGTTTGGAAACTCACTTAAAGCAGTAATGCTTGTATTTTAACTCGATGTACGGAAGTTTCTGCGCTGATGGTGCGCGCTTAAGAGTTAGATCGGAAATAAATGATATGCTTCTAAAATGTTGGAAATTTGCCCTGACGGGGGCCAATACTCTGAAAGGAGGTGGGGCTGCAAATATATGTAAAGTTGTAGTTTAACTTAATTGTTGTGAAAGAAATTTTTAGGGTTTTAAGAATCGAAGAAGGTGAAAGGAGTATATTGATATGATTAAGAAGTTAATGTTTTTGATTTTGGTACTTGGTATCGCCTCAGCGGCCAATGCCGTGGATGTGGTTGATATCGTGATTAGCGGCGTGGGAGGAGTGCAGGAGACCGTGGACCCATGGTCTGTTATAACGGATCCTATCACGCCCACACAAAACATTGAAGTTTTTCCGTCGCAGTGGGTTAGCCTGGATATCGTTTACACAGATGATGGTACAGGTACGGGCCTTATCTCTCTGGCAATGGATGTCGTCGTTACCGGTCCTGCGACCCTTTATTTGGGAGAGCTTGGCCCCGCCAGCGGCAACACGTTGTTGACCTTCCCGACCGGTGCATGGGACCTTATTTATGCGCCTCCGTCGCAGCCGCCGATATCATTTATCGGTCCGTTTGATGACGGGACGTACGCAACCCCGGCTAGTATTGACCTGAGTATGAACAATGGTCTTATGGGTGAGCAAGGCGTGCCGGTTGTTGCTCTGGACCACCTGCTGCTCCATTGTGACGGCCCCGGACTTGTGACCGTTACGTTAGTGAACAACCCCCTTGCAGTAGCTGGCGGAACCTATAACATGGCGGCGGTGGCACCCGGCTTTGGTAATGGCGTTACTATTACCCAGATTGTTCCTGAGCCGATGACGCTTAGTTTGCTCAGTTTGGGTGGATTGCTGCTAAAGAGAAAGCGTACAGCGTAGAGCATTTAGCATATGGTTTTAGAGACAGGATAAAACAAGGTAGTTTTTTGTCAATCTTGTATATCCTGTCAAAAAAATAGAGGCGAGTTGGTAGCCTCTGGAACATTTATCGGTTTTTAACTGTGATTAGAAAGGGCAAGTCTAAGACTTGCCTTTTTTTATTTTTTGGGTACATAGAACCACGGATTGCCACGAAGACACCAAGACACAAAGAGGTGCCAAGTAAAAAAAGCAAAACTATTGTTTTTATACCCCTACCCATTGTCTTTAGCAAGCGGCGAAAGATGAGTTAGTCTTTGTTAGTAATCATAATAACTTGTACTTTTGCTATTATTACCAACACAATTCTTGAGGTTCAAGATTACACTCAAGCCATTGTTCGGCAAATATAGCAAAGTCTGCGAAATCAACCTTACAATCGTCGTTTAAATCCATTTCCAGCCAGTCGGTACAGTTAGCAAGTGATGGCATGCCACGGCTTATTCCTCGCCAAGCCCCCATATTTGAAAAGCCGTTATCTAATGTTGGTTTTGCTGTATTCAGACAAGGAGAATTGGC
>CAZNXD010000030.1:0-4466 GCA_964576935.1 uncultured Pirellulales bacterium
ACTGTATCTATTGTGACCGATGCAGGCACGAAGGAGCGGGTTTTACGCCTGTGTGGTGTTCAGAGGCCGGGCAAGTGCCCAAAGCGAACATCTTAGACAGATATCTGCTGCCTGTGGTGGTTGTTATAGCTCTGTTTGTAGCTGGTGTTGCCTTTCAGGAATTTTCTGACTCTTTACCGGCAAGTTCAGCTGCACCTGCTGTTTCGGCGCAATCGGCCGGTGAGCCGCGCGACGTGGATATTGAGAAAATTCGCCGTATGATTCGGCAGGGCAAACTCTCTGATAAAGAGGCCCAGTTCTACAAAAAATCAGAATAAAAAAGGCCCGCACCTACTTTATTCATCTGCAAAGTTTTGCAGGATGAACAACTGAATTACCTATGCGACCTCGTTTTTGCAGGCAGAGACCGGACAAAGTAGGTGCGGGCCTGTAAATGTTAGCTGACGTCTTTGAGGTATTTGAGCAAAGTAGTAATGTGGCCAAGTTCCTCGAGGATGATTTTTTCAATTTTGTCTCGGCCTGCCTTTTCCGGAACCAGGCTCTTTAGCCCGTAATAAAAAATGACCGAATCCTTTTCAGCGTTGAGAGCGATTTCAACGACCTCTTTCATGGACTCAGAGCCGGTAAGGTCAAGGGTCGGGCTTATGCGGCCTTCGTAGCCGTGACCGTCAGCCATGGTTTGCAGGTATTGAGCCGACTCGTCGTGGGGGTCGTATACGGTCCGGCCTTTCTCATCAGAGCTGAGTTCCTGTCGCATCTGCTCAAAAATCTTCAGGTGACGGTCTTCCATTGTGGCCATATTGTTGAAAAATTTCTTCATTTCGTCAGTAGAACCCTTTTCAGAGGCCTGACGGTAGAACTTTGCGCCATTGCGTTCAATTTCTTCAGCCATTTCAAAGATTTCGTCTGCGTTGAATGTGATAGGCACGATCAATCTCCTATAAATTTGTTTTTGATACTTTTTTGATAATTATTCTTTTTCGTCTTCACCGCTGCCCGGAACTCGCTGACCAAGTTGGTTATTAATCATGAACAAACCTCCCGGCGCGTCTTTGATGAGCTTAAGCTGCTGGACTATGGCGTCAGCCGAGGCTTCTTCTTCAACCTGCTCGTCGACGAACCACTGCAAAAAGCCCTTGGTGGCGTGGTCTTTTTCTTCGATGGCCAGATTGACCAGGTCGTTAATCAAGCCGGTTACTTTCTGCTCATGCTTAAAAGTCGCCTCGAAGGCGTCCAGCGGTGACTTCCATTGAGCCGGTGGTGCTTCGATAGCTTTGAGTGTGGCTCGGCCTGCCCGTTCGATTACGAAGTCGTAGATTTTCATGGCGTGCCCCGTCTCCTCCTTGGCCTGAATCTTCATCCAGTTGGCAAAGCCGGGCAGGTTGGTCGACTCAAAATAGGCTGACATGGAAAGATACATATAAGCTGAATATAATTCAGCGTTGACTTGTTCATTCAGAGCGTCTTGCATCTTTTGACTAATCATTTTTATGCTCCTTTCCAAAGTCCATGAATGTTGCAGTGCTCTCTGGCTGCTGTTGGAGTTCCATCTGTTTTAAAGATTGCTTCCGGGACATCGCCCGCCTTTAGATGTTGTAGGAGGCTCTGGTCGCCGATTTGCAGTTCTATCCATTCGATGTGGTGCTTCTCTTCCATGGGATGTGGTACGGAACCGACTTTGACTTTGTACCCGCCGTCGATTTTCTCGATCACGGGAACATGTTTTTCTTTGCCCTCGTCAGCGGCTTTGGCAACCAGTTTTTCCATCGGCTGCTCACAGCAAACCAGTTCGCCCTGCCCGCCTCGCAGCACCTCGACTATATTGCCGCACACTTTGCACTCGTAAATTTCAAGTTTTTCAGCCATTTCCCTACCCTTTCATAGCATCAGGTGTTATTTTTCACTTTTCCTTGCGTACGGAACGACTATTACGCGATACCTATTTGTTTATGTTTTGTCAAGATTTGGTCGGCGAGTTTGTCGACGGCTTCAAAGCCTTCCTGCTTCGGGACACCTTTTACGACGACCGGCTCGATAAACTCAACTTTCATATTTACCAGAAGCTGCTGGATTTGTTCGACCATTTTTCCGCCCCAGCCGTAAGAGCCGACAATTGATGCGAATCTTGTTTTGGGTCGTAGGGCGTTTACCAGCACAGCGGCATAGGCGGCTTTGGGGTGTGCTCCGGTTAGAACAGTTCCGGTGCCGATGACAATGGTGGCCGCGTCAACCAATGCCATAGCGAGTTTGCCGAGGTCACTCGATGCCAGATTGAACTGCTTTACGGCAACATTCCTTTCAATCAAGGCCTCGACGAGATATTCGACTAAAAGCTTTGTGCTTTCGTGCATCGAAACATAAGGGATAACAACTTCGTTTTTGACCTCGTCGCTAATCCAGTCTTTGTAAGCGTTTACTATAAACTCCGGCTTATCATAGAGCGGTCCGTGACTTGGCGCAATCATGTCAATTTGAAACGGCGCCAGCCTCTCCATGTTCTTTTTGATGTTACTTCTAAAGGGCATCATAATCTCGGCGTAGTAGCGCTTTGCGGCTTCATATACCACACCCTCATCGTCAACGAAAAGACTGCTTGTAGCTAAATGTGATCCGAAGAAATCGCAGGAAAAGAGTATCTTGTCTTCCTGAACGTATGTAGACATGGTTTCGGGCCAGTGCACCCAGGGAGTATAAATAAATTGCAGGGTCTTATCACCGAGCGAGAGCGTTTGGTCATCCTCGACTGTGATGAATTTATCTTCTTCGGTTTGCAGAAGGTCCATGAGCATGGCTTTGCACTTTGGATTGGTGACGACCTTTGCTTCGGGATATATCAGCAGCACTTCGTTAATACAGCCGGAGTGGTCCTGTTCGCCGTGATGGCTGATGACGTAGTCGATTTTTTCTACACCGGCTTTAGCGAGGTTGTTAAACAGGGTATCCGATTTAGGCGGGTCAACCGTGTCCAATAGAGCGGTTTTCTCACTGCCCTTTATCAAATAGGCGTTATAGGTGGTTCCATCCGGCGTCGGGATAAGCTTGTCGAACAGCCTGCGGTCCCAATCAATTGCGCCGACTTCATATATGTTTTTAATTATTTTTCTCATTGTCTCTGCCGGTAAAACTTCGAGTTTATGAAAGTTGTTTGACTGCGTCCATCGCCGCCTGATAATCGGGCTCGCTGGTTATTTCCGGTACAAGCTCGATATATCTTATAGTGCCCTCGGTGTTGATAACAAAAACCGCTCGTGCCAGCAAGCGTGCTTCCTTTATAAGCACACCATAGGCGTTACCGAACGAGGCATCGCGATGGTCTGAGAATACATGTATCTTTTTAGTGCCGGTTGCGGCGTACCATCGACTTTGAGCAAAAGGCAAATCCATACTGATGACAATAACAACGACGTCATCGCCAAAATCGACGGTATGCTCGTCGAATTTACACGCCTCAGTCGAACAAACGTGTGTATCCAACGATGGCACGGACAGAATTACACAGTTTTTACCTTTGAAGTTAGCCAGGCCGGCGGCGGTTAAATCGCCCGCAAGGACCTCAAAATCCGGCGCCTTCTGGCCGACCTTGACCTCGTTTCCGATTAGGGTTAGCGGCTGAGATTTCATCGTTACAGCGCCTTTTCGCTCACTCATCTTTCACCTCCTTAGCTTTATGCAGTTCCTTGTTTTGGAGCCGGTATAATCAATAGTTAGCGGCTTCGATTTCGTAATAACTTTGTGGGTGAGCACATGCAGGACAAACATCGGGGGCTTCGAGTCCTTCGTGCACGTACCCGCAGTTCCTGCAAACCCAGCGAACAGGTTTTTCTCGCTTGAAGACTTTCCCCTCGGCGATATTCCTTTCCAATGCCAGGTACCGGTCTCTGTGCCGGGCTTCGGCAATAGCTATATTTCTGAAGACCTCAGCGATTTCCTTGAAACCTTCTTTATCTGCCGTCTTGGCGAAGTCGGGATACATTTCGGTTGTCTCGTAGTTCTCGCCGGCAGCAGCTTCTTTAAGGTTTTCGCTGGTAGTACCTATTACGCCGGCCGGAAAAGCCGCTGCGATCTCAACCTCACCGCCCTGCAGGAACTTAAACAACCTCTCCGCGTGTTCTTTTTCTTGGTTGGCTGTTTCTTCGAAGATGGCTGAGATTTGTTCGTAGCCTTCTTTTCGGGCTTTACTGGAGAAATAGGTATAACGGTTCCTTGCCTGCGATTCGCCGGCGAATGCGGTCAGTAGATTTTTCTCGGTTTGACTTGCTTTTAGTTCCATACGAAACCTGCCTTTCTTTGTGTTGTAAAATCACGGTTATGCGACTAATCGCGGTTCTTTTTTTTGCAGTGGCTGCAAATGCCCTCAAGATATACGGTTTTAGCTAAGACTGTGAAATCCTCCCTGATTTCCGCAGGCAGCTTGATATTCTCAAATTGCCTGCAGTTAAAGTCAATGATTTTATTGCATTTAATGC
>CAZNXD010000030.1:4476-11661 GCA_964576935.1 uncultured Pirellulales bacterium
GCTGGTGGTTATCAAGGCGGACGTCGAAGCGTTTATCGTCTCCGGAACCGGCCAGCACCGAAGCCAGCCCAACCTCTGCCAGGGTCAACAAGGTCCTGTTTACGGTATCGAGTGAAATATGGGGAAATTTCTTTCTCACCTTCTGGAAAACCATGTTGGCGGTAGGGTGCTCCTTTGATTTAGTCAGCTCCTGATAGACGGCTATCCGCTGGGGCGTTACCTTCAGATTGGCGTTGTGGCATTTGCGGGCAAAATCAGCCAGCATCTTTTGACTGCTTTCTTTGTTCATAGTAGTGATACCTTAATAGGAGTTGCTACTATTTGTCAAGGCCCTTGTTCAAATTTTTTGCAAATTTTTTGGTTGTCTCTGGCTGAAGTGGCAACTGGTATTTTACCTGGTTAGCTGGATTTACAAGTGCTCTATTAAGCGGTTGATTTTAGACTTTAGATTTAAGATACTCGATTTATACTGCGTGGATGACAGCAGCCCTTGGTCGGGTCGAATTTGTGCTCTTTAGAAGAAAGGGGGTTTGAGATGAAACTGTATTTGGTTCAGCACGGACATGCGGTCTCAAAGGAGCAGGACCCTCAGCGGCCCTTGAGTGAAAAGGGCATAGCTGATTTGAACAAAATGGCCGACTTTATCAAGCCCATGAATATCGCGGTGGATTACCTCTGGCACAGCGAAAAGAAACGGGCTATACAAACCGCGGAGGTGTTAGCAGAGGTAATTGAGGTGAATGAAGACATCAGAGCGCGCGAAGGGCTAAATCCCAACGACGATGTAAATGTGCTTGAAAAGGAATTACGATCAATTGATGGCAATGTAATGGTCGTAGGTCATATGCCTTTTTTAGGTAAATTGGCGTCATTGCTGCTTTCGGGAAGCGAAGCAGCCGGCATTGTGCGATTTCAACAGGGCGGCATTGTGTGTTTGAGCTGCGATGAAGAATCCGGCTGGCAGATACAGTGGATGGTAGTGCCGGAGATATTGAGTCGATAGATGGCAAAAGATAAAGGACAGTTGGGTAATACTGTGGGGCGGTTGCAGAAGTTGATGAATCCGTGTGAGCTTTGTCCGCGTAAATGCAGGGTAAACCGTAGCCGGGGCGAGATTGGCTTTTGTGGAATCGGGGTCAAGCCGATGGTCAGTTCGGTCGGGCCGCACTTCGGCGAGGAATCAGTGCTGGTTGGCAGCGGCGGCTCGGGGACGATATTTTTTGCCGGCTGTAGTTTGGGCTGCGTCTTCTGTCAGAATTACGATATCAGCCATCAACGTGCTGGAACAGAAGTTAATGTCGAACAATTAGCAAAATCGATGCTGCAATTGCAGGATTACGGATGCATTAACATTAACCTGGTGACGCCGACGCACGTGGCGCCGGCCTGTGCAGAGGCAATTGGGCTTGCGAAAAAAGACGGCTTGAAATTACCTGTAGTCTATAACACGGGCGGGTACGATTCGGGCCAGACGCTGAGATTACTGGAAGGGTTTGTTGATATTTATATGCCGGATATGAAGTACGCCGATGCTGCCGTGGCTAAAGAGTTGTCCGATGCTCAGGATTATCAGCAGGTAAATCAGGCAGCCGTAAAAGAAATGCATCGGCAGGTTGGCGATTTACAGATTGACAATGGTATAGCTACACGGGGGCTTTTGATAAGGCATCTGGTTTTACCTAATGGGCTAGCGAGCAGTTTTGACATTATAGATTTTCTGGCTGAGCAGGTTTCACCACAAACGGCCATAAACGTTATGGACCAGTATCGGCCTTGCTTTAGGGCCTCCGAGCACGCAGGTATTGACCGCAGACCGACTCAGCAGGAGATTCGGCGAGTGTATGATTACGCTGTTGAAAATGGGCTAAGAGTTATTAGCTGAGCATCAACTTCTTCAAAGTAGCTGCGTTTTTAGGAGCGTAGGCGTTGTAGTCGTTATTGAAGTAAGCGAAGATATGTTGAGAAGGTTTTGTGTTTTGGGTTATCCAGTCGGCCCAGTTCTTTAGTATCTTATCGGAGTAGTTACCTGAGTATCGGCCGGTCGCGCCGTGAAAACGAACATAAGTTAACTTGCCGGTAATTATTCTGGGGGATGGTTTACCGGGCATATCGTGAGTGCAAAAACCCAACTTTGCCTCGTCCAGCAGTTCATAAGTTTCATCGCAGTACCAGCTATCGTGGCGAAATTCAAAGGCGCCGAGTTTGTTTTTCGGCAGCAGCTCAATAAACTCGCGCAAAAGCGGGATGTTTTTGTGCAGGCCGGGCGGGAGTTGATAGAGAATCGGGCCAAGATGAGATTTGAGTGGTTCTATGCGTTCGAAGAATCGATTGAGCTCTTCTGATACGTCCTTCAACTTCTTAATGTGCGTTATATAACGATTGGCCTTTATGGTGTAGATGAACCCCTTGAACGCAAGTTTGTGCCAGCGTTCGATGGAGGTCTCTTTGGGCAAATGATAAAAGGTGTTGTTTACTTCGACGGTGTCGAAATGCTTCATGTAGAAACTAAGCCAGTCATTTTTTTTGAGGTCTTTGGGGTAGAAACGGCCTATCCAGTGGTCGTAATGCCAGCCTGAAGTGCCGATTCGGATTTGGAGATTAGGTTTGCCCATACGAGGGATTATAAGCAATGAGGCTGTAACGTAAAGCCAGCTGTTTACTCCAGGTAGACTGTCTGGCCGGGTTGGATTTGAGGTATTTCATCTACTTTTGTTTTGATGTCTTCTTTGCACAGGGCAAAGCTGGAGGCGATTTCGATTTTACAGTCGGGCGAACCGTCGGATTTTCGAGGTATTTTCACACCGGCTGATTCGAGCCAGTCGGCCCAGCGGGCAATCATCATTTGACGCGCCGATTTGGCGCTGTCAACACCTGTTGCATTTTTGATCGGCCCGAATTCCTCTTTGCGGATAGTCTCCAGAATCATGGATTTCTTCGCAAGCGGCAGGGCGTCAAATACGAAGGTTTCCAGCTTAATTCCGTTGGGTTCGTCAGGCTCTACAGCATTACCCTGCTCGTCAACGTGTGGGATTTTCTTTATGGCACGGTGCAATGGCAAAGCGAATCCTTTAGCATTAAGCCTCTCGACGAAGCTGACGTTTATCATGTGAATGGCGATACTGCCCAGTTGAAAACGAAGCGAGCCGTCGGGATTTCTCGCTTCGGCCAGCTCGTCGGGCAAATCGCTGTATTCGATGACGGTAACTTTGCCGTCAGCCAAACAGAAGTTGCCGACTCTTTCCTTGGGGCCGGCTTTAACCAGGGCCTTGGAAGACATCTCGGATTCATCAAGCACATGCAGACCTATGAAAAGCTCATCGAAGATATTGATAAGGGGATTGTCAACCTGGAAATAGCTGATGTGTTCAACGCCCCGTTTTTTCATATCTTCGAGAGCGCCGCTTTGATAAAGAGCCTTCGGACTGCCGCCGTGGCCGTCGGGCGAGCAGGCGATTGTCGCTTTGTCGGCGAGAAGTATCTTGCCGTCTAAGCTGAAGTTAGGCATCGTCCCCTGCTGGAAGATGAAAACGTCTTCTTTATCAAGGCCGAAGTAGTTGTTGGCCTGGAAGATTTTTAGCGTCTGGCTGTGGTTGAGCGTACTTGTCATTATGTACCAGGGCAGCTTAAAATCATATTTCCGCGAGGCGGAGGCGATTTGTTCTGCGAAAAGCTGGAACAGGGTTTTGTTTTTGACAGGGCTGATGCGGAAATCTCCCTTGGGGCCGTCGAAGCCGAGACGGGTTCCTTGACCGCCGGCGACAACGAATGCCGCAACTTTGCCTTTTGAGACCAACTCCCGGCCGAGGGCCTGGGCTTTTTCGTAGGTTTTTTCCTGTTCTTCATTGGTAGATGTTGTGGGGTATGAGGTGGCCGGGGCCAAATCGGAATCGGGCACAGGGCAGGGGGCTTTTTTAATGAAGTTGGTTACCCAATCGTCGATTTTTACCAAATCCAGTTCATTTAGCTGGGCCAGTAAATCCCGCCTTTGGGTAGAGTTTAGCTGGTCCCAGAAGGCAAGCAGATGGGACTGGCTATGGTCTGCGAGAAGCTTCTTAACGGTCTGGAAATCGTCATTTATACCCATTTGTTGTGTCCGGGAACCTCTTGAATCAAACGCATTTTTTAGCTTGGAATGTCTAATATTAAGGCCAAAAGCCAAATTTTCAAGAAATGACGGTAAATTTGGTGAAATTTTATTTGACAAGGTGGTTTGTTCTATGGTATTTTAGTAGTGACAGGTTGGGTTATCGGACGGTTTTATATCTTAGAAGCCATCATATTATCCAATCTTTTAGTTTCATACCTTTAAACCTGCCTGTCGATAGAAGGTTTTTTAGCTGCGCTTCGGTTTCAATAGCGTGGCGAGTTTTGTCCAGTGCAGTGTGTCAGTATCCTAAATTGAATTGGAGTTATACCTGCCGCTTTGAAAGGCCGCTTGCGGGCGGAAAATTTAAGGTTTGAGGTTCGCCGGATTTCAGGTGAGTTGGAGTTGGCAGGTTTCGGCATTAATTGTACTAATTAAATAATTGTGTCCGCGACGGTTTTAAGAGCGAATCTCTGCAATTGAAGGAGTTTAAAAATGAGAAGAAAAGGTTTTACATTAGTTGAACTGCTGGTGGTAATCGCCATCATTGCGCTGCTGATGGGCATTCTGATGCCGGCTTTGGCTCAGGTGCGTCGTTTGGCCCAGCGTATGATGTGCGGTACGAATCTCAAAGGCATAGGCAATGCCATTTATACCTATGTGCAAGACAACGATGAGGAATTTCCGCGTTCGGGCGGCCGACTCAGTAAGTGGGATGACCATATAGATGATTGGGACAATGCGACGGAAACAGATGCATTCGGCGGTGGTGAGATGGACAAGGATGCTACCATTGGTTCATGCTGGTATCTGCTAATCAGGGACGCAGGTGTACCGCCCAAGCAGTTTATCTGTAAAGGCGACGTTGGGGCCAGAGAACTCAAGATGGCAAAGTATAGTTATGACGAGACAGTCATTTTTGATGTTACCGACCCATGGGATTTTGGTGAGATAGATAGTGAAGTGAATCCTATAGGGGTGGGCATTCACTACAGCTACTCTTATCATCACCCGTTCCATTGGGATAGCAGCGAACCCGAAAAGAATTTTGTTCTTGACGCATCGAGCAATCCGGCGAGTCCCGTGGCTGCGGATAGAAATCTCTATCTCGACAAGAACGCTGAATTCTATAGAGACGGAGATGTCGCGGGTGAGGAAGTGCCCTCATGGAACTACGGTTACTCTGACCCTGACAAGACGGGTAACTCGGCTGCGCATCAGAGAGAAGGTCAGAACGTATTGTTCGTTGATGGGCACTCAAGGTTTGAGGAGCATCCGAACGTTGGCGTCACGGACGACAATATCTATCAGTATTGGCCGGTCGAGCTCCCTGACCTACCGGACAAGGAAGAACGGCAGGTTGATGGTGAAATAATAACGGAAGCCCAAGTCGGCACTACTCTCGTTGGTCCTGAGTCATATGATGATGCGTTTTTGGTAAGCGAGCTCAACTATGTACCATAATAACTGAGCAGCAATCAGGTTTGTGTTATAAGCAGGTATTTGAACGGCCTTGTAACGGGGAGGTGCAAGGCCGTTTGCTTTTTGCGCACTAAGGCATATCTCGCATATCAAACATCGCCGCATTCGGCTCATTCTTCAAGGCTCTCCACAGGCTCAAGCGTCCCATATTGAGCAAATGGCGTTTGAGTTGAGCCGTGGTTTGTGTTAGACTGCTCTGCAGCTATTTGGAGAATTGAGCCGTGAAAGGGACGTTGATACATAAGATTCTCAAAGACCATCTGGCTGAGGCTGAGCTGACGGCAGGTAGTTCTATTGGTATCAGAATTGACCAGACGCTGACGCAGGATGCCACGGGAACGACAGCTTTTCTGCTATATGAGTCGATGGGTAACGGACCGGTTAAGACGGATTTATCCGTGAGCTATATAGACCATAACATGGCCCAGTTCGGGCCTGAGAATCATAACGACCATTTGTATTTACAGACGGTTGCGGCTAAGTGCGGAGTTTATCATTCCCGGGCCGGTAACGGCATATGTCATCAGGTCCACCTGGAGCGGTTTGCCAAGCCGGGTGCGACACTGTTGGGCAGTGATTCTCATACTCCTACGGCAGGCGGGATAGGCAGTATGGCAATAGGGGCAGGCGGGCTCGATGTGGCAGTTGCCATGGGAGCAGGCCCGTTCTACCTGACTTGTCCGAAGGTGTTGGGAGTGAAATTGACAGGCCGGTTGAACGACTGGGTTGCCGCTAAGGATGTGATATTAAAGCTGCTCAGCATACTCTCGACTAAAGGCAATGTCGGCTGGGCGGTTGAATACTTCGGCGAGGCAGTGCTGAGCCTGTCCGTTCCGCAGCGGGCAACTATAACAAATATGGGAGCGGAATTGGGGGTCACGACAAGCATCTTCCCGTCTGATGAGCAGACCAGAAGGTTTCTCGCCGCGCAGAAACGAGAGGCTGATTACAAACCTTTGACCGCTGATGCCGATGCTGAGTATGGCCGGGTAGTAGAAATAGATTTGTCAAAGCTGGAGCCTTTACTGGCATGTCCTTCTTCGCCGGATAATGTAAAGACTATTGCGGAAGTTGCGAACCTGCCTGTTGGCCAAGTGGTGATTGGCAGTTGTACCAACTCCAGCTATACGGATTTGATGATGGTGGCAGCAGTGCTCAAGGGCAGGCGAATAAACAATATGGTGGAATTTGCGATAGCTCCGGGCAGCAGGGAGGTGCTGAACTTTCTGGCCGAGGACGGTGCTTTAGCGGATATGATAAACGCAGGCGCTCGTATTCTGGAATCAGCATGCGGGCCTTGTATCGGACAGGGATTTTCACCAGGCGATGATGAAAATGCGCCGCCGCTTCAAGCAAGCCCCGCAACGTGTAGGCGATCGTGTGCGTGTGCGGCCGCTGACCCGGCTCAAAACCCGCGCGGGCGAACCAGCCGCGCTCGTTGGCCTGGCTCAGCACCCACCGGATGTTGGCTTCGGCGGCAAGCTTGTAGGCCGGTGTCGAGGTCGCACCGTGCACTTCCAGCAGCGACCACGCGACGCGGCTGTGGTACGCGTGGGGTACGTTCCGGTGCGTGCAGGTGCTCCACTTGCCGTCGCTGTCCTGGGTGATGAGCAACCAGT
>CAZNXD010000031.1:0-954 GCA_964576935.1 uncultured Pirellulales bacterium
GCTTCTTTGATAATCGTGGGAAAATAGACGGTCGGAGGATGAAAGCCCTTGTCTATCAGGGCCTTGGCTACATCAATAGCATGAACGCCCCTTTCGAGCATTTTCTTCGACGGGCTAAAAACACACTCGTGCTTGCAGATACCATCGACGGCCAGATCATAATGCTTTTTGAGTTTGTGCCTTATGTAGTTCGCGTTGAGTACGGCATTTTCGGCGACACGTTTTAAACCTTTTTTGCCGAGCATCAGGATATAAACGTAAGCCCTTAGGATTATGGCAAAATTGCCGTAGAATGGCGCGATGTATCCTATCGATTTCGGCCGGTCGTACTCAAGGGTATAGGTGCCGTCGTCTCTTTTGACTACGAGCGAGACTGGCAGATAATCCAGCAGCTTTTCCGTAACGCCGACCGGGCCTGCTCCGGGTCCGCCTCCGCCGTGCGGCGTGGCGAAGGTTTTATGAAGATTTAAATGTACGATATCGAAGCCAAAATCACCCGGCCGAGCTTTGCCAACGATTGCGTTGAGGTTAGCGCCGTCATAATAGGCCAGACCGTCAACGCTGTGGATAAGCCCGCAAATTTCCTTTATGTGCGGATTAAAAAGGCCGAGAGTGTTCGGACAGGTCAGCATTAATCCCGCGACTTCATCGTTGAGACAGCTCTTCAGCGCATTGATATCCATGACGCCTTTGTCATTACTCGGCACGGCGACAACTTTATAGCCGGCGATGGCGGCGCTTGCGGGATTGGTTCCATGCGCGCTATCTGGAATAAGGACTGTTGTTTTTTTGTTGCTTTTATCCCTGTGATAGGCAGCCATAATCATTATACCGGTCAGCTCGCCGTGCGCGCCGGCCATCGGCTGAGTGGTAAAACCGGCCATACCCGTTATCTCACGAAGCAGCATATCCGTCTCGTAAATAACTCGCAGCGCGCCTTGTGTGAGCATTCCG